>NZ_JBRBEM010000007.1:166850-172143 GCF_052805615.1 Pelomicrobium sp. P1 | reverse complement strand
CGAGCGACACCTTCGCCTTGTAATGCCCGTAGGGCTCCAGGGCGTCCTCGGGAACCCCCAGCCCCTCGGCCACCTCCCGGATGCGCTTCATCTTGGCACGTTGCGCGATTTCAATGTCGCTCAGCATGTTCTTTTCCCCTTCTCCTCAAGCTTGTTGCGGGCCCGCCGCACCGCTCGATCGACGATCCGGCCGGCCAACCGGCGGGCCCACGAGAATGGCCGGGATGTTAGTCAGCCGGCCGACTCCTGGCATTGACCATGGTCAAGAGTGAAAACCCTTCTCCCCCACCGGGACCCGGCGTCACGCCACCGCCAGCGAGCGCCCGCCGCCGTAGCTCAGGTGGACGGGAGCCTCGCCGCCGGGCCGCACTTTGGCCGCGCAGTACTTGAACTCGGGAATTTTCCCGTACGGGTCCAGGGCTGGATTGGTGAGCAGGTTCGCCGCCGCCTCGTAGAAGCAGAACGGGATGAACACCGCTCCCCGCGGCGTCGATTCCTCGGCGCGGGCGAAGAGGGCAATCCTGCCCCGGCGCGTCTCCACCGTGACCAGGTCCCCGGGTTTCACGCCCAGGGCGTCCAGATCCAGGGGATGGAGGGAGGCCACCGGTTCCGGTTCGATGGCGTCCAGCACCCCCGCGCGCCGGGTCATGGCGCCGGTGTGCCAGTGCTCGAGCTGGCGGCCGGTGATCAGCACCCACGGGTATTCCTCGTCCGGGCGCTCCGCCGCCGGGACGATGTCCGCCGGCACGAAGCGGCCGCGGCCGGTCTTGGTGGGGAAGCGGTCGATGAAGACCACCGGCTGTCCCGGATCGCCCTCCTTCTCGCACGGGTAGGTGACCGAGCTTTCCTGCTCCAGCCGCTCCCAGGTGATGCCGGCGATGGAGGGCATTGCCCGGCGCATCTCCTCGAACACCGCCCGAACGCCGCTCTCGGGGCCCTCGTAGCGCCACTCGAGTCCGAGCCGTTTCGCCATCTCCTGGATGATCCACAGGTCCTGGCGGGCGTCCCCCGGCAGATCCAGGGCACGTCGGCCGAGTTGCACCATGCGGTCTGTGTTGGTCACGGTACCCGTCTTCTCGGGCCAGGCGGAGGCGGGCAGCACCACGTCGGCGAGATAGGCCGTCTCGGTGAGGAAGATGTCCTGCACTACCAGCCACTCCAGCCGCGCCAGGGCCTCCCGGGCGTGCTGCAGGTCCGGATCGGACATGGCCGGGTTCTCCCCCATGATGTACATGCCGCGGATTTCCCCCGCCAGGATCGCGTTCATGATCTCCACCACGGTGAGCCCGGGCTTGGGATCGAGGCGGGTGCCCCACAGCTTCTCGAAGCGCGCCCGGGCTTCGGCGTCGTCCACCCGCTGGTAGTCCGGGAACACCATGGGGATCAGGCCCGAGTCGGAAGCGCCCTGCACGTTGTTCTGGCCGCGCAGAGGATGAAGCCCCGTGCCCGGGCGCCCGACTTGGCCCGTCATCAGAGCGAGGGCGATCAGGCAGCGGGCGTTGTCGGTGCCGTGCACGTGCTGGGAGATGCCCATGCCCCACAGGATCATGGAGCCCTTGGATTTGGCGTACAGGCGCGCCACCTCCCGGATCGTTTCGGCAGGAATGCCGCACACCGGCGCCATCCTCTCAGGGCTGTAACCTTTGACGTTTTTCTTCAGGGCTTCGAACCCCTCCGTGCGGCTGCGGATGAAGTCCTCGTTCACCAGCCCCTCTTCCACGATGGTGTACATCATGGCATTCAGGAGGGCGACATCGGTGTCGGGCTTGAACTGCAGGAAATAGGTGGCGTAGCGGGCCAGCTCGGTGCGGCGCGGGTCGGCGACGATGAGTTTCACCCCCTGCTTGGCCGCGTTCTTGATCCAGGTGGCGGCCACCGGGTGGTTCACCGTCGGGTTGGCGCCGATCACCAGGACCACCTCAGCTTTCAGCACGTCGCTCACCTGGTTGGACACGGCCCCGCTGCCGATGCCCTCCAGGAGCGCCGCCACGCTGGAGGCGTGGCACAGGCGGGTGCAGTGGTCCACGTTGTTGCTGCCGAAGCCCGTGCGCACCAGCTTCTGGAACAGGTAGGCCTCCTCGTTGGACCCCTTGGCCGAGCCGAACCCGGCCAGGGCGTGCTTGCCGTGGGCGTCCCGGATCTGCCTGAGTTTGCCGGCGGCCAGATCCAGTGCTTCCTCCCACGTGGCTTCGCGGAAAACCTCCTGCCAATGCTCCGGGTCCACCACGAAGTCGGCGGATTTGGGCACGCCTGGCTTGCGGATAAGGGGCTTGGTCAAGCGCTGCCGGTGATGCACGTAGTCGAACCCATAGCGTCCCTTCACGCACAGCCGCCCGTGGTTTGCGGGGCCATCGCGCCCGGTCACATAGAGGATCTTGTTGTCCTTCACGTGATAGGTGAGCAGGCATCCCACACCGCAGTAGGGGCAGACCGAGTCCACGGTCTTGTCCGCCTGCTGGAGCCCCACGTCCCGAGCCGGCATCAGCGCCCCCGTCGGGCACGCCTGGACGCACTCGCCGCACGCCACGCAGGTGCTCGCGCCCATCGGGTCATCGAAGTCGAACACGATCTTGGAGCGGTCGCCGCGGAACGCGTAGCCGATCACGTCGTTCACCTGCTCCTCGCGGCAGGCGCGCAGGCAGCGGGTGCACTGGATGCAGGCGTCGAGCCGCACCGCCATCGCCGGGTGGGACAGGTCCGGCGACACCTGGGGGCGGGGGGCGAAGCGGGGCTTGCCCACCCGGAGCTTGCGCGCCCATTGGTCCAGCTCGGACTCGAGGGTGTACTGCTCCTGCGGCATGTCGGAGAGCAGGAGCTCCAGCACCATCTTCTGGGAGTGCAGGGCCCGCTCGCTGTCGGTCGCAACTTCCATGCCGGGCGCAGGCCGCCGGCAGCAGGAGGGCGCCAGCACCCGCTCCCCCTTGACCTCCACCATGCAGGCGCGGCAGTTGCCGTCAGGCCGCAGGCCCTCCTTGTAGCACAGGTGGGGAATCTCGATCCCGTAGCGCTTGGCCGTCTGCAGGATCGTCTCGTTGCTATAGCCGGTGACCTCCTTCCCGTTCAGCTTGAATCGGATCGCTTCGGGCCGGACTTCCAGGTCGGTCATCTTCATGGGCTCACCTCTTCGATGGGGATCGGCGCCGCCTCTCCTCGTTGGAGCGGCGCGGCCAGAGTCGGTTCGTTATTCGATTTCCTTGGGAAAGAACTTGATCACGCTCTTCACCGGGTTCGGCGCCGCCTGGCCCAGGCCGCAGATGGAGGCGTCCATCATGGCTCGGGACAGCTCCTCCAGTAGCGGCACGTCCCACTCGGGCTTCTCCAGAAGAGCGAGGGCCTTGGCGGTGCCCACGCGGCAGGGCGTGCACTGGCCGCAGGATTCGTCGTGGAAAAAGGCCATCAGGTTGCGGGCGGCGTCCCGCGCCCGATCTTTGTCCGAGAGCACGATCACCGCCATGGAGCCGATGAAGCAGCCGTGGGGCTCCAGGGTGCCGAAATCGAGGGGAATGTCCCCCATGGAGGCGGGCAGGATCCCGCCGGAGGCCCCGCCGGGTAGATAGGCGTAGAACTCGTGGCCGTCCAGCATGCCGCCGCAGTACTCCTCGATCAGCTCTTTCACCGTGATGCCGGCCGGCGCCAGCTTCACCCCCGGCTCCTTGACTCGGCCGCTCACCGAAAAGGAGCGCAGGCCCGTGCGCCCGTGGCGACCATGGGAGGTGTACCAGCCGGCGCCCTTTTCCAGGATATCCCTGATCCAGTAGAGGGTCTCGAAGTTGTGCTCCAGGGTGGGGCGGCCGAACAGGCCCACCTGGGCTACGTAGGGGGGGCGCAGCCGGGGCATGCCTCGCTTGCCTTCGATGGATTCGATCATCGCCGACTCTTCCCCGCAGATGTAGGCGCCCGCGCCGCGGCGCAGGTGGATCGGGGGCAGGGCACAGGGGGGATCCTGCTGGAGGGCCTTGAGCTCCCGCGCCAGCATCTCCCGGCAGCCGTGGTACTCGTCCCGCAGGTAGATGTAGATCTCGGAGACGCCGCACACCCAGGCGGCGATGATGGCCCCTTCCAGGAACCGGTGGGGGTCCCGCTCCAGGTAGTAGCGATCCTTGAAGGTCCCGGGCTCGCCTTCGTCGATGTTGACCGCCATCAGCCGCGGCGCAGGTTCTCCGCGCACGATGCGCCACTTGCGCCCGGCCGGGAAACCGGCCCCGCCGAGCCCCCTTAAGCCCGAGTCCTCCATGGTCTTGAGGAACTTCTCCGGATCGTGCTTGCCCGCCAGGCATTCGGCCAGCAGCCGGTAGCCTCCCTGGGCGCGGTACTCCTGATAGGTGATGCCTCTAGGGGGCGAGTCCTTGAGTTCCCGACGCGCCACCGCCGCGAGCACCCGCTCGACTTCCGCCCCCTCAATCGGTTTCTGACCTACCACGGCCACCGGTGCGCCGGCGCAGCGGCCGACGCACGGCGCTGGAATGACGCGCACGCCGGGACCCAATTGCTTTTTGAGCTGGGCCATCAGCTCATGGGCCCCCGCCAGCTCGCAGGAGAGGGATTCGCACACTCGCACCGTGACCGCGGGCGGAGCCGCATCGCCCTCCTTCACCACGTCGAAGTGATGGTAGAAGGTGGCCACCTCGAAGACCTCCGTGAGGGCCAGGTTCATCTCCCGGGCGAGGGCCGCCAGGTGGGCCGCCGAGAGATGGCCATAGGCGTCCTGGATCTTGTGCAGATGCTCGATGAGGAGATCCCGGCGCCGGGGCTCCTCCCCCAGCAGGGCGCGTACTTCCTCCAGCGCCTTGGGATCGACGGTGCGGCCTTTGGGCGTCGGCCGCACCCGGTGGCGATGGTCGCCGCCTTCGCGGGAACCGGTCGAGAAGATGGTTCGATCGTTCATCACAAATGCCTTTCGAGCCTGACAATCGGGTTGAGCAATGCGGACCGGCAAGACATTTGTGCGCTGCGTAGCTGCAGGTCAACAACACCCCGCCGGTCCTGGTTAGCTCCAGGGCTCCGGCGGGAGGTCCCGTTCCGGGGACTTTTTCTTAGAATTTCGCGCTGCTCCTGCTATAGGGCGATCCAAATGTGTTCATCGGAAACGCGGGCGGATTCCAATACGAAACATTATCCCCTCTAGGGGGCGTCGCCGCAATGAAAACGACCATGCTTTGCAAGTATGATGCCATGCACCGCGCTGGCGTCACTTGAGCACCGACCTGGCCAGCTTGCCCATCTCGGCGGGGTTGCGCGGCTCCCCCGCCCCCTCCATCAGGGAGCTTTTGGTCTCGGCCCACGGGCTTCGCCC
>NZ_JBRBEM010000007.1:0-166750 GCF_052805615.1 Pelomicrobium sp. P1 | reverse complement strand
GTGACCCTCGCCCAGCTCGCTCAGCCCCACCACCCCTCGACCAGCCCCTCGGCAACGTTCTCCTCCATTAGGGAGCTTTTGGTCTCGGCCCACGGGCTTCGCCCGTGACCCTCGCCCAGCTCGCTCAGCCCCACCACCCCTCGACCAGCCCCTCGGCAACGTTCTCCTCCATTAGGGAGCTTTTGGTCTCGGCCCACGGGCTTCGCCCGTGACCCTCGCCCAGCTCGCTCACTTGAGCACCGACCTGGCCAGCTTGCCCATCTCGGCGGGGTTGCGCGTCACCTTGATGCCGCACTCCTCCATCACCGCGATCTTTTCGGCGGCGGTGCCCTTGCCGCCGGAGATGATGGCGCCCGCGTGTCCCATGCGCTTGCCGGGCGGCGCAGTTACCCCGGCGATGAAGCCCACCACCGGCTTCTTCATGTTTTCTTTCACCCACAAGGCGGCGGTCTCCTCGTCCGAGCCGCCGATCTCGCCCACCATGATCACCGCCTCGGTGGCGGGGTCCTCATTGAACATCTTGAGCACGTCCACGTGCTTCAAGCCGTTGACCGGGTCGCCCCCGATGCCGACGCAGGTGGACTGGCCTAGCCCGAGCTCCATGAGCTGGGCGACCGCCTCGTAGGTAAGCGTCCCGGAGCGGGACACCACCCCCACCGGGCCCTTCCTGTGGATGTGGCCGGGCATGATGCCGATCTTGATCTCGTCCGGCGTGATGACTCCCGGGCAGTTGGGGCCCACCAGCAGGGTCTTGCGGTTCTGCTTGCGCATGCGGTCCCGCACCACGATCATGTCGCGCACCGGGATGCCTTCGGTGATGCAGATCGCCAGATCCAGGTCGGCCTCCACCGCCTCCCAGATCGCCTCCGCCGCGCCCGCCGGGGGCACGTAGATGACCGAAGCGGTCGCCCCGGTCTCGGCTTTGGCCTCCTTGACCGTGGCGAAAATGGGGATACCCTCGAAATTCTCGCCCGCCCGCTTCGGGTTCACCCCGGCGACGAAGCAGTTCCGGCCGTTGGCGTACTCCCGGCACATCTTGGTGTGGAACTGGCCGGTTTTGCCGGTGATGCCCTGGGTGATGACCCGGGTATTCTTGTCGATCAGGATGCTCATTTCGCTATTTCCCCATTCTCAAGCGCGGCCAGCGGCCGCTTTCCCTCTTTTGGTGTCGGCCGCTCGACTCCGTCTCGCTTAACGCTCGCTACGCTCACGTTAGCCTCCCCCAAGTCTCAAGCGCGGCCAGCGGCCGCTTTCCCTCTTTTGGTGTCGGCCGCTCGACTCCGTCTCGCTTAACGCTCGCTACGCTCACGTTAGCCTCCCCCAAGTCTCAAGCGCGGCCAGCAGCCGCTTTCCCTCTTTTGGTGTCGGCCGCTCGACTCCGTCTCGCTTAACGCTCGCTACGCTCACGTTAGCCTCCCCCAAGTCTCAGGCGCGGCCAGCAGCCGCGACGACTTTCTGGGCGGCTTCGGCCATGTTGTCGGCGGAAATGATGGGCAGGCCCGATTCGGCCAGGATCCGCTTGCCGATATCCTCGTTGGTGCCCTTCATGCGCACCACCAACGGCACACTCAGATGGACCTGCTTGGCCGCTGCCACTACCCCTTCGGCGATCACGTCGCAGCGCATGATGCCGCCGAAGATATTGACCAAGATCGCCTTGATCTTGGGATTCTTCAGCATGATCTTGAAGGCCTCGGTCACTTTTTCGGTAGTAGCGCCGCCGCCCACGTCCAGGAAGTTGGCCGGCTCGCCGCCGAAGAGCTTGATGGTGTCCATGGTGGCCATGGCGAGGCCCGCGCCGTTGACCAGGCAGCCGATGTTGCCGTCCAGGGAAATGTAGGACAGGTCGTACTTGGACGCCTCGATCTCCAGGGGATCTTCCTCGTCCAGGTCCCGCATCTCCACGATTTCCGGGTGACGGAAGAGCGCGTTGTCGTCGAAGTTCATCTTGGCGTCCAGCGCCAGCACGCTTCCGTCCTCAGTGAGAATCAGCGGATTGATCTCGGCCAGGGAGGCGTCGCACTCCCAGAAGGCCCGGTACAGGCCCTGCAGCACGGCCCGGGCCTTGGAGATGGAGCCTTCCGGGATGCCGATCTTGCGCGCCACCTCGTCCGCCTCTTCGGCTTTCAGCCCGGTTTCGGGATCGATGAACACCTTGTGGATTTTTTCCGGGGTCTTGGCCGCCACCTCCTCGATGTCCATGCCCCCTTCGGAGCTGGCCATCAGGCAGACCCGCTGGGTCACCCGGTCCACCACCATGCCTACGTAGAGCTCTTTGCGGATGTCGGCGCCCTCTTCGATCAAGAGCCGCTTGACGATGCGCCCCTCGGGACCGGTCTGGTGGGTGACCAGCCGCATGCCCAGGATTTCCGAGGCCCGCGCCCGGACCTCGTCAAGGGATTTGGCTAGCTTGACGCCGCCCCCTTTGCCCCGACCGCCCGCGTGGATCTGGGCCTTGACCACCCAGACGGGTCCGCCCAGCTTCTTTGCCGCCTCCAGCGCCTCGTCGACGCTGAAGCAGGGAAAACCGCGGGGCGTCGCGACCCCGTACTTCCTCAGGATTTCCTTGGCCTGATACTCGTGGATTTTCATTTTCTCTTGCCTGCTCCAGGATGGTGGAAACGGACGCCGGCACCACGGCCGGACGAAATTGCTTATTAATCTATGGCATGAGCCCGCCTCGCGCTATTGACCGGGGTCAATATTCGAAGAACTGGCGCCCCCACGGCGCTCGTCCGGAGAAGAGTCTTCGGGCCAGCTCGGGCCGTGACCGTCACGGGCGAAGCGCCCGGGGCGGGCGGGAAGATGCATTTCGCGCCGGCTCGACGGGATCGCTGGCAGGGTGCCGACAGTAGGATTTGAACCCACGACCTACCGCTTACAAGGCGGTTGCTCTACCCCTGAGCTATGTCGGCCCGCGAGGAAATTATAGATCACGGGCTTGTACTGGCCGGCCACCCTTTACCCAACCGCTCCCAGGCGGCCGCCGTTACGACTACTTGACGACCTGCAGCCGCGGCCGCCCGCTGTTTCCCCCCGAGGGCGGGGACTTGTCGTCCGGGCCCGCGTCCGCTCCGCCCGTACCCGCCGAGGTCTGCTCCGGCCTGGAAAACATGAGGCCCTGACCGTTCTCTTTGGCGAAGATGGCCGCCACCGCGTCGATGGGGATGGACAGCTCCCGCGACACGCCGCCGAAGCGGGCGGAGAACTGGATCAGGTCGTTGCCAATGGTGAGGTTGCGGGTGGCGTCGGGGCTGATGTTGAGCACGATCTGCCCGTCGCGAACGTACTCCATGGGAACGCGGGTGTTGGCGTCGACCGTCACCGAGAGGTAGGGGGTGGCGCCGCTGTCGACGCACCACTCGTAGATGGCGCGAATCAAATAGGGCTTGGTGGAGAGCTCGCGCATGGCCGCAGGATCGTCCAAATTTTCATTTTCGCATGACTTTCTCCGACGGGGTAAGGGCGTCGATGAACGCCGGCCGGGAGAAGATCCGTTCCGCGTACTTCATGAGCGGCGCCGCCTGTTTCGGCAACTGGATGCCGTAATGGTCGAGCCGCCACAAGAGCGGCGCGATCGCCACGTCCAGCATGGTGTACTCATCGCCCAGCATGTACTTCTGACGGGTAAATACCGGGGCGATCTGGATCAGGCTCTCGCGGATAAGCTGGCGGCCCTTTTCCGCCGCCTTCTGGCTGCCCTTTTCGATCGATTGCACGTGGGAGAACAGCTCCTGCTCGAAGCGGAACAGGAACAGCCGCGCCCGCGCCCGCATCACCGGGTCTGCCGGCATGAGCTGGGGGTGCGGGAAGCGGTCGTCGATGTATTCGTTGATGATGTTGGATTCGTACAGGATCAGGTCCCGGTCCACCAGCACCGGCACCTGGTTGTACGGGTTCATGACCGCCAGATCCTCGGGCTTGTTGTAGAGATCGACGTCGATGATCTCGAAGTCCATCCCCTTTTCGTACAGAACGATCCGGCAACGGTGACTGAACGGGCAGGTGGTGCCTGAATAGAGCCTCATCATGGCAGCGTTTCCACGTTATTGTCGGATGAGCGGCGACGCTAGGCCGGCTCAGTGCACGTCCTTCCAGAACTCCTTCTTGAGGAGATAAGTCAGGACGAACAGCACCGCGAGGAACAGCAGCACCACGATCCCGATCTGGATCCGCTTGAGCCGGGCGGGCTCCCCCATGTAGACGAGGTAATTCACCAGGTCCGCCACCGCCGCGTCGTACTCGGTCTTGGAGAGCTTTCCAGGCTCCGCCAGGACGAGCCGCTTGACCACGCGCTTCTCGCCGTGGGACTCCACCTCTTCCTCCTTGAGCACCTGCACGCCCTGCAGCTCCCACAGCGCGTGGGGCATGCCCACCTGGGGGAAGGCCAGGTTATTCCAGCCGAGGGCGCGGGAGTCGTCCCGGTAGAAGGTGCGAAGATAGGTGTACAGCCAGTCCGGTCCCCGCGAGCGGGCGATGACTGTGAGGTCGGGAGGGGCGGCGCCGAACCATTGTTTGGCATCGTCCACGTTCATGGCCACGGTCATGGTGGAGCCCACTTTGGCACCGGTGAAGATCAGGTATTTCTCGATCTCCTCTTGGGACAGGCCCAGGTCAGTGAGCCGGTTGTAGCGCATGTAAGCGGCACTGTGGCAGTTCAGGCAGTAGTTCACGAAAAGCCGCGCGCCCCTCTGCAGGGACAGCCCGTCCTCCAGATCGATGGGCGCCTTGTCCAGCTTGACTTCGGCGCCGGCACTCCAGGCCGCCGCCGGCGCGAGCAGCAAGGCCAACAAGGCGCTTATGAAAAAGTTGTTGATCTTCATCACCCCGTCACCCTTTCCGGTTCAGGTTTGGTCTTGTCCACGCTCGAGTACCACGGCATGAGCGCGAAGAAAGCGAAATAAATCACGGCGCATACCTGGGCGAGGAGAGTACGTCCCGGTGTCGGCGGGAGCACGCCCAGGTAGCCCAGGATCAGGAAGCTCACCGCGAACAGCGCCAGCGCCAGCTTGAAGATCGGGCCCTTGTAGCGGATCGACTTGACCGGACTCTTGTCGAGCCACGGCAGCAGGGCGAAGATCAGCACCGACACGCCCATCAGGACCACGCCCCAGAACTTGGGATCCAGGGTCGCGTAGCCAAGGAGCAGAATCGCGGCGATGGCCACCGCGGCGGTCTTGCGCGCCGCGCTTCCCCGGGAGAAGACGACGAGGGCGGCGATTACGACAGTGAACGCCCCCACCACCCACATGAAGTCCGAGGTGGTCGCCCGCAGGATCGAGTAGTAAGGGGTGAAATACCACACCGGGGCGATGTGCTCAGGGGTCTTGAGCGGATCGGCAGGGATGAAATTGTTGTGCTCGAGGAAATACCCCCCCATCTCCGGGGCAAAGAAGACCACCGCCGAGAATGCCATCAGGAACACCACTACCCCCACGATGTCCTTGACCGTGTAATAGGGGTGAAACGGAATGCCGTCCAGGGGCTTGCCGTCCGGTCCCTTTTTCTTTTTGATCTCGATCCCGTCGGGATTGTTGGATCCAACATGCTCGTCGTGCAGCGCCACGATGTGCACGAACACGAGCCCCACCAGCGCGAGCGGCAAGGCGATCACGTGGAAGGCGAAAAAGCGGTTCAACGTCGCGTCCGACACCGCGTAGTCGCCGCGGATCCACACCGCCAGGTCCGGTCCAACCAGCGGAATGGCGGAGAACAGGTTCACGATCACCTGGGCTCCCCAGTAGGACATCTGCCCCCAGGGCAGCAGGTAGCCGAAGAACGCCTCCGCCATGAGGGCCAGGTAAATGCCCATGCCGATCAGCCACACCAGCTCCCGCGGCTTGCGGTAGGAGCCGTACATCAGGCCGCGGAACATGTGCAGATAGACGACAATGAAAAAGGCCGAGGCGCCGGTGGAATGCAGGTAGCGGATGAGCCAGCCCCAGTTCACGTCGCGCATGATGTACTCGACCGAACCGAACGCCTGGGCGGCGTCGGGCTTGTAGTGCATGGTGAGGAAGATGCCGGTGACGATCTGGATCACCAGCACCAGCAGCGCCAGCGAGCCGAAGTAGTACCAGAAATTGAAGTTTTTCGGTGCGTAATACTCGGAGAGGTGCCGCTTCCAGGTCGCGGTGAGCGGGAACCTTTCGTCGAACCAGCGGATCAACGCCGTCAGCATGCCGTTCATCGCTCAGGCCCCTTTCGTGTCTTCGCCTATCAGGATGCGGGTGTCGGTGAGGTACTTGTGGGGAGGAATGTCCAGGTTCGTGGGCGCAGGGACGTTCTTGTACACGCGCCCGGCCAGGTCGAACTTGGAGCCGTGGCAGGGACAGAAGAAGCCGCCGAGCCAGTCGCGTCCCAGGTCGGCGGGGGCCACGTCGGGCCGGTAAGTGGGCGAGCAACCCAGGTGGGTGCAGATCCCGACCGCTACCAGATATTCCGGCTTGATCGACCGGTGGGGATTCTTGCAGTACTCTGGCTGGATCGAGCGGTCCGAATTCGGGTCCGCCAGCGCCCCCTCCTCGGCCAGCTTGGGCAGCGCGGCTAGCATCTCCTGGGTGCGGTTCAGCACCCAGACCACTTTGCCCCGCCACTCCTGCTGGATCAGCATCCCCGGCTCCAGCTTGTCGATGTCCACCTCCACCGGGGCGCCCGCGGCCCGAGCCCGCTCGCTCGGGTTCATACTGTCGATGAAAGGCCAGAGGGCCGCCACGGTCCCGATGCCTCCCACCACGCTGGTGGCGGCGATCAGGAGCCTCCTGCGACCGGCATCCACCTGTTGATCGCTCATGCCCGCTCCCTGACTGAGTTGATCAGAAAAATTTGTGCATTCTACCGAAAGTGGACGGCAAACTTAAGTCCCGGAGTGCAAAAGGCGCAGAGATTCAAGGGCCTCGGCCCGTTTTGCGGGGGCGGCAAACCGCCCCCCGGCTTTCGCCCTCGCCCGCTGCCGGTCGGAGGCGCCATCGACGGCAACGCGCGCCCCACGCCGGCCTCCTGGCCTTCCCCCTGCCACCCGTTTGGGCAATAATTTCGGTAACGTACGACTTGCCGCAGGTTCGCCTAACGGGTTTCAACATCTTCGGGTTTCGATCCACCTATCCTGAGTCCCGCCCTTGAATCCCCCCGCCTTGCCGGGCGCACTTAGCCTCCGGCGCCGGGCCCGGAGGGGGCGCCTATCCATGCGCAAACTCTGGCTGACTTTCTCTCAAACCGCGACCATCGCCCTGGCGGTGTTTTTCGTTGTGGCGACTTTGCGGCCGGAGCTTCTGCCCTGGACGAAGCCGGCGGAAACCGTCGCCACCGTGCGGGAAGCCGAGGCCCCTGCGCCGGCCGGGGGGTCTCCCGGCCCCTGGACCCTGAGGACGGCGGCGGCGAAGGCCATGCCGTCGGTCGTGAACATTTTCACGTCCAAAGTGGTCACCGCTCCCCGCCATCCCCTGCTGGACGATCCCCTGTTCCGCCGCTTTTTCGGCGACGAGTTCGACGACGAGGCGCGCCAGAGTTCCAGCCTCGGCTCGGGGGTCATCGTCAGTCCCGAGGGCTACGTCCTCACCAATCACCACGTGGTGGAAAAAGCCGACGAGATCGAGGTGGCTCTGGCCGACGGGCGCAGCGCCAAGGCCCGCCTGGTGGGCTCCGACCCGGAGACCGACCTCGCCGTCCTCAAGATCGACCTGGCGCCCCTGCACCCGGCCACTTTCGGGCGCCCCGAGGCTTCCCGGGTAGGGGACGTGGTGCTCGCCATCGGCAACCCCTTCGGCGTGGGACAGACGGTCACTATGGGCATCGTGTCCGCGGTCGGCCGCACCCATCTCGGCATCAATACGTTCGAGAACTTCATTCAGACCGACGCCGCCATCAATCCCGGCAACTCGGGCGGCGCGCTGGTGGACGCCGACGGCAACCTGATCGGGATCAACACGGCCATTTATTCCCAAAACGGCGGCTCCATGGGAATCGGCTTCGCCATTCCCGCCAGCCTGGCCAGGCAGGTGATGGAGCAGATCATCGCCGAAGGCGGCGTGACCCGGGGCTGGATCGGCGTCCAGATCCAGGATCTCACCCCGGAGCTGGCCGAATCCTTCCGCCTCGGCTCGACCCGGGGCGCCCTGGTCACCCAGGTGATGAAGGGCGAGCCGGCGGAGCGGGCGGGGGTGAAGCCCGGCGACGTCCTGGTGGCGGTGGAATCCAAGCCCGTGGCCAACGCCTCCGCCCTGCTCAACCTGGTGGCGGCCCTCAAGCCCGGCCAGAAGGCCCAGCTCACCCTCCTGCGCAACCAGAAGGAGCTGCAGGTGACGGTGCAAGTGGGCAAGCGGCCGCGGCCCGGCGCGTCCTGAAAGAGGGGCGGCCCGCCAGCGGGCGCCCCGGACGGGTCAATTCTCCCCGCGCTCGATGCGGTCCAGCTCCCGCTCCATTTCCTCGTCCGACATGGGGCGGTAGCCCTCCGCGGCGGGGCGGGCGAAGAACCGGGCGAGGAGGATGCCGGCCTCGTAGAGCAGGCACAGGGGCACGGCCAGCATGATCTGGGAGATCACGTCGGGAGGCGTGACGATGGCGGCGATCACGAAGGCGCCGACGATGACATAGGGGCGCGCCTGCTTGAGCTTGTCGATGCTCACCACGCCGAAGCGCACCAGCACGATCACCGCGATCGGCACCTCGAAGGTGATGCCGAAGGCGAGGAACAGGGTCATGACGAAATCCAGGTACTTGCTGATGTCGGTCATCACCGCCACCCCTTCCGGGGCGATGGCGGTGATGAACCCGAACACCACCGGCATCACCAGGAAATAGGCGAACGCCATGCCGGCGGCGAACAGCACGGTGCTGGACACCACCAGGGGCAGGACCAGCCGCTTCTCGTGGCTGTAGAGGCCGGGGGCGACGAAGGCCCAGAGCTGGTACAGGATGTAGGGCAGCGCCACCAGGAAGCCCGTCAGCATCGCCACCTTGACCGGCACGAAGAAGGGCGTCACCACCTCGGTGGCGATCATCTGCCCGCCCTGGGGAAGCTTGGCCAGCAGCGGCTTGGCGAGCAGGGTGTACAAGTCGCGCGCCCAGGGGAACAGGGCAACGAACACCAGCAGCCAGGCGATCAGGGCTTTGAGCAGCCGGTCGCGCAGCTCGACCAGGTGGGAGATGAAGGTTTCCTGCTGGTCCATGGCGCGGCGGGCTCAGCGCTTTTGCTCGTCGGCGGCGGGCCGCTCCCGCGCCTCCCCGTCCCGGGACGGAATGGAAGAGGCCTCGGCCGCGGCGGCGCCCTCGACCGCCGATTTTTCCACCGCCTCCGCCACCGACTGCACCTCCCGTTCGGCCCGGTTCACCTCCTCTTGGATGGAACGCTCGATTTCCCGCGCCGACTCCTCCACCGAAGCGCGCATCTTGCGCAGCTCCTCCAGCTCCATCTCCCGGGCGATGTCGGCCTTCACGTCGTTCACGTAGCGCTGCAAGCGGCCGAGCATGTGCCCCAGCGTGCGCGCCACTTTCGGCAGCCGCTCGGGACCGACGACGATCAGGGTGACGAGGGCGATGACGAGAAGCTCTGAGAAACCGATGTCGAACATTTTGTGCGTGAAACGCTCGGGGCAGACCTAGGATGGGCGGGCGGAGAAAGGTCGGATGAAAAGCCGGGCGTCCCGATCCCCGGCGCCTCGGCCGCCGCCTTTCAGCGTTCACGAGTCGTTTTTCACGGCCTCTACGCCTTGGTTTCGGTCTTTTCCTTGACTTCGCCCTCGATCGTCTGCTTGGAAATCTGGGACTGACCCTCGTCCTTTTCGGCCTCGCCCTCCTTCATCCCTTGCTTGAAGCCCTTGACCGCGGCGCCCAGGTCGGCGCCCATATTGCGCAGCTTCTTGGTGCCGAACACCAGCAGGATGATCAGCAGAACGATGAGCCAGTGCCAGATGCTGAAGGTACCCATGGAGTGACTCCTGTGCTAGGCCGCGCGCGAGCGCACGAGCATGGGCGGCAGGACTTCCTTGTCCCCGATGACGTGCACGT
The DNA here is from genome assembly GCF_052805615.1 of Pelomicrobium sp. P1. Taxonomy (NCBI): domain Bacteria; kingdom Pseudomonadati; phylum Pseudomonadota; class Hydrogenophilia; genus Pelomicrobium; species Pelomicrobium sp. P1. The sequence goes on along the minus strand of NZ_JBRBEM010000007.1, from coordinate 156,745 downwards.
GCAGGTGGAACACCTCCTGCCTGCTGATGCGCCCGGTGTTGATGATCACGCGAAAGCCGTCGTTCAACCCCTGCTCCCGGGCGAGCCGCGGCGCCATCACCAGGATCTTGCCGAGGACGTCACGGTGGGCATCCGTCACGTGCATGAGGGATTCCACGTGCAGCTTGGGGATGATCATGAAATGCACCGCGGCGAGCGGATTGATGTCGTGGAATGCCAGGATATCATTGTCCTCGTAGACCTTGCGGCTGGGGAGCTCCCCCCGCACGATCCTGCAGAACACGCAACTGTCCATTATTTAGCTTTTGATTAGACGCTCAAGAACCAGAAGAGTTTTTCAACGATCGACCCGGCTCGCCTTCTCGTCGATGCCCGAAATGCCCTCGCGCCGCCTCAGCTCCGCCAGGACGTCGTCCGGCCCGAGACCATGATAGGCGAGAAGCACCAGGCTGTGAAACCACAGATCGGCGGTCTCCCGCACCAGGTGGAGCTTGTCCCCCGACTTGGAGGCGAGCACCGTCTCGGTGGCTTCCTCGCTGATTTTTCGAAGAATAGCATCCTCCCCCTGGCTGAACAACCGGGCCACGTAGGAGCTATCCGGACTCGCCTGGCGGCGGGCGGCGATGACTTCCCCCAGGCGCTTGAGCACGTTCGCGTCGATCATGATCCAGCCCCCTTCTCCCCGGCTCCCGGATAGATTTCCCCCGGGTCCTTGAGCACCGGCTCGGTGGTGACCCACCGCCCCTGCTGCAGCTCGCGAAAAAAGCAGCGCTCCCGCCCCGTGTGGCAGGCGATGCCCCCGACCTGCTCCACGATGAGGAGCACCACGTCGCCGTCGCAATCCAGGCGGATCGTTCTCACGCGCTGCACGTGGCCCGACTCCTCCCCCTTGCGCCACAGCCGGCCCCGGGAGCGGGACCAGTACACGGCGTGGCCGGTGCGGGCGGTCTCGTCCAGGGCCTCCCGGTTCATCCATGCCACCATGAGCACCCGGCCGGTGCGGGCATCCTGGGCGATGGCCGGCACCAGCCCCCGTTCGTCCCACGCCACCTCGTCGAGCCAGCTCACTTCTGCCCGCCCCTCACCATCGCACCTCGATGCCGTGGCGCGCCAGGTGTTCCTTGGCCTGGCGCACCGTGTATTCGCCGTAATGGAAGATGCTCGCCGCCAGCACCGCGTCGGCGTGCCCTTGCACGATCCCTTCCACCAGATGGTCCAGGCGGCCCACGCCGCCGCTGGCGATCACCGGGATGTCCACCGCGTCGCAGACCGCCCGGGTAAGGGCCAGGTCGAAGCCGCTCCGGGTGCCGTCCCGGTCCATGCTGGTGAGCAGCAGCTCCCCTGCCCCGAGGGCCTGCATGCGGCGCGCCCACTCCACGGCGTCGAGCCCGGTCGGCCGGCGCCCGCCATGGGTGTAGACCTCCCAGCGCTCGGCGCCGTCGACCCGCTTGGCGTCGATCGCCACCACGATGCACTGGGCGCCGAAGCGGCCGCTTGCCTCGGCCACGAAATCCGGATTCTCCACCGCCGCCGTGTTGATGCTCACCTTGTCCGCGCCGGCGTTGAGCAGGGTGCGCACGTTCTGCACCGTGCGCACGCCGCCCCCCACGGTCAGGGGGATGAACACTTGCTCCGCCACCCGTTCGATGATGCCGACGATGGTGTCCCGCGCCTCGGCGCTGGCGGTGATGTCCAGGAAGGCGAGCTCGTCCGCCCCCTGCTCGTCGTAGCGGCGGGCGATTTCCACCGGATCGCCCGCATCCCGCAGGTTGACGAAGGAGACCCCCTTGACCACCCGGCCCTTGTCCACGTCCAGACAGGGGATGATGCGCTTCGCAAGGCCCATCTACGTTTTGCCGCTCAGCTCGTCCGCGAGCTTTTGCGCCTGGACGAAATCGAGCCGGCCTTCGTAGAGGGCCCGCCCGGTGATGGCGCCGATCACTCCGTCGTCCTCCGCCCGGCACAGGGCTCGGATGTCCTCCAGGCCGGTCACCCCGCCGCTCGCGATCACCGGGATCTTGAGCCGCCGTGCCAGGGACACGGTGGCGTCGATGTTGATCCCCGCGAGCATGCCGTCGCGACCGATGTCCGTGTAGATGATGGCCTCGACCCCGTAGTCCTCGTACTTCCTGGCGAGGTCGAGGGCGTCGTGGCCGGTCATCTTGGACCAGCCGTCCACCGCCACCTTCCCGTCCTTGGCGTCCAGGCCCACCATGATGTGGCCCGGGAAGGCATAGCAGGCGTCGTGCACAAATCCCGGCGTCTTGACCGCCGCGGTGCCGATGATCACCCAGGAAATGCCGTCGTCCAGGTAGCGCTCGATGGTTTCCAGGTCCCGGATGCCGCCGCCGAGTTGCAGGGGCACCTCATCGCCCACCTCCGCCACGATTTCCTTGATTACCGCTGCGTTCCTGGGCCGGCCGGCGACGGCCCCGTTCAGGTCCACCAGGTGCAGCCGGCGGGCCCCTAGTTGCACCCAATGCCGCGCCATCTCCGCCGGACGCTCGGAGAAGACGGTCGCCGTATCCATTACCCCCTGTTTGAGCCGCACGCACTTGCCGTCCTTGATGTCGATCGCCGGAATGATCAGCATGCCCACCCCTGCGTTGAAACCGTTCTACCCTCTCCCCGTCACGCCCGATCGGCCCGCTATGCCCGCACCGCGCCCGTCTCGACCCGGGAGGCCGCGGCGGAGCTCCCGGAGCTTCCGTCCCAGGCGACGAAATTGGCGAGCAGCCGCAGCCCCGCCGCCTGGCTTTTTTCCGGGTGAAACTGCACCGCGAAGACGTTCCCCCGCGCCACGGCGCAGGTGAAGGCGAAGGGATAAAGGCTGTAGGCGGCCACCAAGGCGGGATCGCCCGGCTCCGGGTAATAGCTGTGGACGAAGTAGAACCGGGCGTCTGCCGCGATGCCCCGCCATAGAGGGTGCTCGATCACCGGATAGACCTGGTTCCAGCCCATGTGGGGCACCTTGAGCTTGCGCCCCTCGGCGTCCACCATGGCGTGGGACGGGAAACGCAGCACTTTGCCCGGCAGCACCGACAACCCCGCCACGCTCCCCTCTTCGCTCCATTCGAAGAGCATCTGCAAGCCGATGCAGATGCCCAGGAAGGGCTTCTCCCGCGCCGCCGCCACCACCGCTTCCCGCAGGCCGGTGGCCTCTAGCTCCCGCATGCAATCGGGCATGGCCCCCTGGCCGGGGAAGACCACCCGGTCGGCGGCCTCCACCACCGCGGGATCCCGGGTCGCCTCCACCCGGGCGCCGGGGGCCACGTGCTCCAGGGCCTTGGCCACCGAGCGCAGGTTGCCCATCCCGTAGTCCACGACCGCGATGCGTCCCGCGCTCACAGGGCCCCCTTGGTGGACGGCAGCGCGCCCCCCTGGCGCGGGTCCAGCTCCACCGCCATACGCAGCGCCCGCCCGAAAGCCTTGAACACGGTCTCCGCCTGGTGGTGGGCGTTGCTGCCCGAAAGGTTGTCCACGTGCAGGGTCACCATGGCGTGGTTGACGAAGCCCTGGAAGAACTCGCGCACCAGGTCCACGTCGAACTCGCCCACCCGGGCGCGGGTGAAGGGCACATGGAACCACAGGCCCGGCCGCCCGGAGAGGTCGATGACCACCCGGGAGAGCGCCTCGTCCAGGGGCACGTAGGCGTGGCCGTAGCGGCGCACCCCCCGCTTGTCGCCTAGGGCCTGGGCCAGCGCCTGGCCCAGAGTGATGCCCACGTCCTCCACCGTGTGATGGGCGTCGATATGCAGATCCCCTTCCGCCTTCACCTCCAGATCCAGCAGCCCGTGGCGCGCCACCTGGTCCAGCATGTGGTCGAGGAACGGCACGCCCGTGGCGAGCCGAGCGGCGCCGTTGCCGTCCAGGTGGAGGGCGACGGTGATCCGGGTCTCCTGGGTGTTGCGGGTGACGGTGGCTTGGCGCACGACTACGCTCTCCGGCATCGTGGAAGGGGGCGATAGCGCATCCAGATTCGGGTCAGGGCTTGGACGGCGCGATGGGAGCGAGATCGGGAAGTCCGGGGGAGCGCCCGATGCCGGCCGCCGCGGGGAGGCTCGCGTCCAGGGCCACAAGGAAACGCTCGTTTTCCTCGGGCGTACCCACGGTCACCCGCAGGCAATCGGCGAGCAGCCGGTGGGAACCGCTCAGATCCTTGATCAGCACGCCCTGTCGTTTCAGGCCCTCGAACACTTCGCGCGCCCGGGCGACCCGGAATAGCAGGAAATTGGCCCGGCTCGGATACACGGTAACGCCGGGCCGTTGCCCGAGCGCCCGGGCGAGCCGCTCCCGCTCGCCGCGGATGGCGGCGGCCTGCTGGATCAGCACGTCGGATCGCTGCAGAACGGACTCGGCCACCACCTGGGTCAACACGCCCACATTATAAGGCAGCCGTACCTTTTCCAACTGCTCCAGCCAGGCGGGCGGGCCCATCAGCGCCCCCAGCCGCAGGCCGGCCAAGCCCAGCTTGGACAGGGTGCGCATCACCAGCACGTGCTCGTAGCGCTCCAGGGCGTCCAGCAGGCTTTCTTCGGCGAAGGCGTGGTAAGCCTCGTCGATCACCACCAGCCCGGGGGCCGCCTCGATCAGGCGAAGGAGGGCCGAGCGGTCGAACAGGTTGCCGGTGGGATTGTTGGGATAGGCGATGAAGATAAGGGCGGGCCGGCGCCGCTCCATGGCGACGAGGACTGCCTCCAGGTCCAGGGAAAAGTCCGGCTTGAGGGGCACCCCTTCGTAGGCCATGCCGGCCCAGGTGGCGATCAGGCGAAACATAACGAAGGTGGGCTCCACCGAAAGCAGCACAGCCCCAGGCCGGGCGAGAGCCAGGGCGACGATCTGGATCAGCTCGTCCGAGCCGTTGCCCAGCATGAGCCCGGTGTCCGCCCGCAGCCCGAAGAACGCCCGCAACCGTTCCTTGAGGGCCGGCGCCTGGGGGTCGGGGTAGCGGTTGAGGGCCGTCTCCGCGGCGAGTCGCCCCACCTCCGCCTGCACCTCGGGGGGCAGGCGATAAGGGTTTTCCATGGCATCCAGCTTCACCATGCCCCGGCTCGGAGGCACGGGATAGGCCGAGAGGGCCAGGATCTCGGGGCGGACGAGCTGTTCGGGCTTCAGCGGCATAATTTTTACAGTTGTTCCACCCTCAGCTCCGCCGAGCGGGCGTGGGCCTCTAGCCCTTCGCCCCGGGCCAGGGTGGCGGCAACACGGCCTAGGCGGGCGGCGGCCGCGGCGGAGACGCGGATGACGCTAGTGCGCTTCTGGAAGTCGTAGACCCCCAGGGGCGAGGAAAAGCGGGCCGTGCGGGAGGTGGGAAGCACGTGATTGGGGCCTGCGCAATAGTCTCCCAGGGCCTCGGAGGTGTACCTGCCGAGGAAGACGGCACCGGCGTGGCGAATTTTCGGCAGCCAGCGGTCGGGATCTTCCACCGACAGCTCCAGGTGCTCGGGGGCGATGCGGTTGGCCACCGCGCACGCCTCTTCCAGGTCGCGCACGGCGACGAGGGCGCCGCGGCCTTCCAGGGCCGCCCGGATCACCTCCCGGCGCTCCATCCGGGGGAGAAGCCTCTCGATGCTGGCTGCCACCGCCTCCAGGTAGGCGGCATCGGGGGACACCAGGATGGCTTGGGCCAGCTCGTCGTGCTCGGCCTGGGAGAAGAGGTCCATGGCAATCCAGTCGGGGGCGGTGGATCCGTCGCAGATCACCAGGATCTCGGAGGGACCGGCCACCATGTCGATCCCCACCACCCCGAAGACCCGGCGCTTGGCCGCCGCCACGTAAGCGTTGCCGGGTCCCACGATCTTGTCCACCTGGGGAACCGTCCCGGTGCCGTAGGCGAGGGCCGCCACCGCCTGGGCGCCGCCAATGGTGAACACCCGGTTCACCCTGGCGAGGGCCGCCGCCGCCAGCACCAGCTCGCTCAGCTCTCCCCGGGGCGCCGGCACCGTCATGATCAGCTCGGGCACCCCCGCCACGGCGGCGGGAATGGCGTTCATGAGCACCGAGGAGGGGTACGCCGCCTTGCCGCCGGGCACGTAGAGCCCCACCCGGTCCAGAGGCGTCACCTGCTGCCCGAGCAAAACCCCTTCTTCATCCGTGTAGGACCAGGAGGCTTGCTTCTGCTTCTCGTGATAGGCTCGGATGCGCACCGCGGCCTGATCCAGGGCGTCCCGCTGGGCGGCGGGGAGCCGCGCGAGGGCCTGCCGCAACCGCTCCGCCGGCAGCTCCAGCTCGGCCATCGACCGGGCGTCGAGGCCGTCGAAGCGGCGGGTGTATTCCAGCACCGCCGCGTCCCCTCGGCGCCGCACCTCCGCCAGGATTTCCGCCACGGCGGCGTCCACCCGGGGATCCTGGGCGGACTCGAACGCCAGCAGCTCGGCGAGCCTCGCGTCGAAATCGGCCTGGGCCGTGGACAGGCGCCGTAGCCTAACCATGGGCCAGCTCCCGCCCCTGCCCCGCGCAGGCCTTGGACAGGGCCCGGATCAGGGGCTGGATCTCGGCGCGGCGCAGCTTCAACGCGGCCTGGTTCACGATCAGGCGGGAGGACACCGTCATCACCTCCTCCACCGCCACCAGGCGGTTGGCCTTGAGGGTGTTGCCCGTGCTCACCAGGTCCACGATGGCGTCGGCGAGCCCGGTCAAGGGGGCGAGCTCCATGGAGCCGTAGAGCTTGATCAGGTCCACGTGCACGCCCTTGGCCGCGAAGTGCTCCCTGGCCGCCGTCACGTACTTGGTGGCCACCCGCAAGCGGGCGCCGCGGTACACGGCGGCGGCGTAGTCGAACCCGGCCGGCACCGCCACCATCATGCGGCAAGCGCCGATGCCCAGATCCAGGGGCTGGTAGAGGCCCGCTCCCCCGTGCTCCACCAGCACGTCCCGGCCCGCGATCCCCAGGTCCGCGGCCCCGTGCTCCACGTAGGTGGGCACGTCGGCCGCCCGCACGATCACCAGCCGCAGGTCCTCCCGGGAAGTGGTGAGGATCAGCTTGCGGGACCGGGCGGGGTCGTCCCGGGGAACGATGCCCACGGCGGCGAGGAGCGGCAGGGCTTCCTCCAGAATGCGGCCCTTGGACAGGGCGATGGTGATTCCGCTCACGTCGGGAAAATCGAAGATTTCCGTTATCTTACCCCAGAGGGCGCGGGAGCGCCGGAGCGCGGCCGCCCTTGCCAGGGCCGGACAGGCTCAATAGGGCAGCCACCGGGGCCGCTTGGCGGAGATGACCCGGGTGTTGACCCCCACCCAGTTGAGGCCCCCGAACAGGCGCGCGTGCTCGATCTTCACGCACCGGTCCATCACCACCTCCAGCCCAGCGGCCAGGGCCTTCTCCGCTGCCTCAAAGTGGATGACGCCGATCTGCATCCACAGCACCTTGGCGCCGATGACGATGGCCTGATCGGCGATGGGAGGAATGTCGGCGCTCTTACGGAAACAGTCCACGATGTCCACCTTCTCCGGGATGTCCAGCAGGCTGGGGTAGCACTTCTGTCCCAGCACCTCCCCGTAGGAGGGGTTGACCGGGATCACCCGGTAGCCGTGGTCCAGCATGTATTTCGCCGCGAAATAACTCGGCCGGTACCAGTGGGCGGAGATGCCCACCACGGCGATCACCCGGTTCTCCTTGAGGATGCGCCGCAGGGCGGGGATGTCGGGTTCCTGGTACATGGGGGCGGAGGCATTGGCGGCTGCGGCCGATTTTACCATTCCGCCCTCTGCATCCTGGCATCTTGGGGCGGCGACCGCCCGGGCTCGGTCCCGCCGGCGCGGGCGGCCAGGGCTTCCAGGGCCGCCAGGCGCGCTGCCTTGTCCTGACGGGCCAGGGCCCTCACCGCGGCGTAGAAGCGCGGAAGATCGCCTCCTTCCCGGGCAAGGAGCGCTTCGAAAGCCGGCATGAGCTGGGTATAGGCCGCCACCGACGCCAGGTAGGCGTTGTTAAGCTCTCCGTCGAACCAGGAGTCATAGCCGGAAAAGCCGCCCCAGCGTTCCCTGAGCTGCCGGTAATCCTTCGCAAGGGCGCCGAGGAGCTCGCCCTTCCGCGCCCGCTTCTCCTCCCGGGGAAGATCGGCGCCGTAGACCTCCTCCAGCCGATCCCGGTACTCCAGCACCAGCCGGACGAAATCCTCTCGGCGCCCCCGGGCCGCGGCCTCGACGGCGCGCATGGCCTCGGTGCCCTGGGCCTCAAGCCAGCGGCGCACCCCCTCCCGCTCCACCGCCGTGGCGAAGGACTCGTTGAACACGGAATCGTCCCGAACGTACACCACCTGGTGGGCGAGCTCGTGGAAGATCAAGCGCGCGATCTCGGTTTCGGGATAGCGGAGGATGGTGGAGAGCACCGGATCGTCGAACCAGCCCAGGGTGGAATAGGCCGGCACGCCCCGCACCAGCACGTCGTAGCCCCGGGCCTTGAGCCCCGCGGCGAAAGCCTCCGCCTCCTTCCGGGCATAGTAGCCCCGGTAGCCCACGCAGCCCGCCACCGGAAAGCACCATTCCTTGAGCCGGGTGGAGAATTCCGGGGTGGCGAACACGTTCCACACCACGTAGGGCCGGTCCAGGGCGGCGTAGCGGCGGTAGCTCCCGTTGTCCGGCAACCCCAGCGCCCGGCTGGCGAACTCCCGGATCGCCAGCACTTGTTCGAGCCGATGCTTCACGGGATCGGGGGTGGCGGGATCGGCCAGCACCTGGGGAATCGGCTGGGCGCGGCGCATCACCTCCAGGTGCCCGCTCACCGACTGGGCGTAATAGCCCACGTTGGAGCAGCCGGCGAAGAGGAGCGCGGGAAGGACCCAGGCGATGCGACCTGCCGAGGAAACCATGATCCGATCTTAGCCCAGAAACCGGCGCAGACGCTCGATGCCCTCTTCCAGGCGCTCGAGGGAGTTGGTGTAGGCGAAGCGCACGTGTTCCCGGGCGCGGTGTTCGCCGAAGTCGACGCCCGGCGTCACCGCCACGCCTGCCCGCTCCAGCAGGTCGAAGCAGAAACGGAAGCTGTCGCTGGTCAAGCGCCCGCAGCCGGCGTACACGTAGAACGCGCCCTGGGGCACGAGGGGGATATCGAAGCCCAGGGACCGCAGGGCCGGCACCAGGAAGTCCCGCCGCCCCTCGAACTCGCGCCGGCGCGCTTCCAGGATTTCCGCGCACTCGGGGGTGAAGGCCGCCAGCGCCGCGTGCTGGGACAGGGTGGGCGCGGAGATGAAGAGGTTCTGGGCGAGCTTTTCCGCCTCCCGCCCGTAGCCCTCAGGACACACCAGCCAGCCGAGGCGCCAGCCCGTCATGCCGAAGTACTTGGAGAAGCTGTTGATCACGAACGCTTCAGAGGAGACCGCGAGGGCCGTGCCCGCCTCGTGCCCGTAGGTGAGGCCGTGGTAGATCTCGTCCACGATGAGCCGGGCACCGCGGGGCTCCACCTGGGCCGCGATGGCCTGCAGGGTCTCGGGCGCGATCACCGTCCCGGTCGGGTTGGAGGGGGAGGCGAGCATGACCGCACGGACCGCACCGTTCCAGTGGGCATCGATCAGGGCTGGGGAAAGCTGGTAGGCGGACTCGGGCCCCACAGGCACGCCTACGCTTTCGGCGCCGACGAAGCGCACGAAGTTCCGGTTGCACGGATAGCTCGGGTCGGCCATCAGGACCCGGTCCCCGGGGTCGAGGAGTACGCCCGCCGCGAGCAGCAGGGCGCCGGAGGCTCCAGGCGTCACCAGGACGCGGGACGGCGCCACTTCCACCCCGTAACGGCGCCGGTACCAGCCGGCGATCGCCTCCCGCAGAGCCGGGAGCCCCGCCGCCGGGGTATAGGGCACCGAGCCCCCCTCCAGCACCCGGCGCGCCGCGGCCGCCACCGGCGCGGGCGTGTCGAAATCGGGTTCCCCGATCTCCATGTGGACGATGGAACGCCCCTCGGCTTCCAGCGCCCTGGCCCGGGCGAGGAGCTCCATCACCTGAAATGGCCGAATGGCGCCCATGCGCCGGGCGGCGGGAGGCTCTGGGAGGGGCATGGAAGGACGGGAGCGATCGACTTTCTCGCCTATTGTAGCGAACCGGGCGGCGTCCGCTTACAGCGATTTCTTAATAGTTTTTTCCATGTTCATATGATGATTGAATTTCCTGGCTCCTTGGCCTACGCTTACGGAAGGCTCGGATGGCGACCATCCGCCTCCAGCCTCCCGCCACCCTTCTCGGGTGCAGGAGTGGAACGACGATGGAGGGGAGAGTTGCGAGGACGGGTTTTCTCTCGATTGCGCGTGCGGCTCCTGCTGCTGGCGCTGCTGGCGTCGTTCCCTGCGCTGGCCCTGGTGGCGTTCCTCGCCGAGGAGAGAAGGCTTGAGGCGATCGAGGACGCCCAGCGCGCCGCCCTCCAGGTGGCGCGGGACGCGGCGTCCCATCACCGCCGTCTGGTGGAGCAAACCCGGAACCTGTTGCTGAGCCTCGCCTTCTCCCCCGAGCTGAGGGGCGATGACCCCGACGCCTGCAGCGAGACCCTGCGCCGGGTGCTGCGGACGACCAGCACCTTTACCAACCTGGGCGTCATCCGGCCGGACGGGGCCCTGTTCTGCAGCGCCGTGCCTTTCTCCCTGCCCCTGAACATGTCCGACCGGGAATACTTCCAGCGGGCGCTTCGCACCCGGGACTTCGTGGCCGGCAACTATATCGTGGGCCGGGTGACCGGCGAACCCAGCATCGTGTTCGCCCTGCCCCTGCTCGGCCAGGACCCAGCCGGCACCTCGGTCCTCTACGCCGCCGTGTCGCTGCGCTGGATTCGCGAGCACGTCGATCGGCGGGCGCTCCCCGAGGGCTCCCAGGTGATCGTGACCGACCCCGCCCAGCGAGTCCTGGCCTACCTCCCGGACGGCCAGGAGTGGACCGGCAGGACCATCGGCGACACCGAAGTAGGGCAGGCGATCGCCTCGGCCCATGGAGAGGCCACGGCGAGCGCCCGCGGGCTCGACGGCAAACAACGCCTCTACGGGATCGTTCCCTTTCACGAGAGCTCGGGCGGAGACCCTTTGCATCTTGCCGTCGGCATCCCCGAGTCCGTGGCCTACGCCGAGGCGACCACCCAGCTCGCCACGGGAATCGGCGCCGTTGGCCTCGCCATCGTGGCGCTCTCCCTCCTCATGGGCTGGGGCGGAAACGTCTTCCTCCTGCGCCAGGTCGACGATCTGCGGCGCGCGACTCAAAGGCTTCAGGCCGGCGACCTGGGCGCCCGAGCCCAGGTGTCGGGGGGCATCGCGGAAATCGAGGAGCTGGGGTCGGCCTTCAACGCCATGGCCGAGGCCCTGGAGAGGCGCGTCCAGGAAATCGAGACCCTGAACCGCCTCTACGCCACCCTGTCCGCGGTGAACGGCACCATCGTGCGGCTGCGGGACCGGGAGGAGCTGCTCACGGAGATCTGCCGGATCACCCAGGGCTTCGGCGGCTTCCTGCTGGTGGCGGCGGTCGAATACGAGGAGAAGACCGGGACCGCCCGCCTCACGGCCCATGCGGGCGATCCGGAGCTTTCGGCCGCCCTGCGCTCGGGGCTCGAGCCCGAAACGGCACACCCGGATGCCCCGACCTGGGACGCCCTCCGTCGTGGCGAGGATGTGATCTGCCCCGAGCTTGAAACATCCGATCCGGGAGGGCCGTTCTTCCAGCTCGCTCGCCTCCTGGGCTGCCAATCGTGTGCAGTGCTCGTGCTCAAGGGCGAGCGCCTCTACGGAACCCTTAATCTCTACGCCGCGGCGCCCCGCTACTTCGAAGGTGAGAGCCTGCGGCTTCTGCGGGAAATCGCGGCCGACGCCGCCTTCGGTCTCGCCATGACGGAGAAGGAGGCCCAGGTCCAATACCTCTCCTTCCATGATCCCTTGACCGGGCTCCCCAACCGCGCCCTGTTCCGGGACCGGGCGGCCCAGGCCCTGGCCCGCGCCCGGCACGGCGGGCGGTCCATGGCCATTACGGCGGTAAGCGTGGACCGGCTCATCCAGATCAACGACACCTTCGGCCAGGCCACGGGAGACGCGGTGCTTCGGACCGTCGGCGAAGCCCTCGCCGCGGGGCTGCGGGAGGGGGACACCATCGCCCGGCTCGGGGGGCACCAGTTCGGTCTTCTGCTGGCGGACCTCGCCCGGGCGGAGGACGCCGCCACCGTGGCGAAGCGCCTCCTCGACCGCTGTCCCGGTGCCGTGCCGGGCCCCCAAGGGGAGGTGACCTTCAGCCTTGCTGCCGGCGTGGCGGTCTTCCCTCAAGACGGCGAGGATGGCGAAACCCTTGTCCATCATGCGGAGCTCGCCATGCGCTCCGTCGCCCCCGAAACGGGGCACGCCCTCGCGTTCTTCTCCGCAGACATAGGGGAGCGGGTGAGAGCGCGCCAGGCCATTGAGTCGGGGCTGGCCAACGCCTGGGAGCGGGGCGAGATGGCCCTGCACTACCAGCCCGTCGTGGACCTGTGGACCGGCGAGGTGGTCGGAGCGGAGGCGCTGATCCGCTGGGAGAGCCCCATCCTCGGGCCGGTGCGCCCGGACCAGTTCATCCAGATCGCGGAAGCCACCGGCCTCATCGTCCCCCTGGGGGAGTGGATCTTGCGCACCGCCTGCGCCCAGGCGCAGCAATGGGCCGAGGCATTGGGACAACCCTTCCGGCTAGCAGTGAACATCTCCACCCGGCAGCTCGCCCAGCCGGGGTTCGCCCAGGGCATCGCGGCGCTGCTCAAGGAATCGGGCTTGGACCAGCGCTGCGTCCAGATGGGGCTCGAAATCACCGAGTCGGCACTGATGCACAATCTGGAACAGGCGGCGCATACTCTCCAAGCGGTGAGAGAGCTTGGGCTTTTCGTGGCAATCGACGACTTCGGCACCGGCTACTCCAGCCTCGCCTACCTGCGCAAGCTTCCCCTAGACACGCTCAAGATCGACCGCTCCTTCGTCCGGGAGGTGGTGACCGACCCCAGCGCCGCCGTTGCCGTAAAATCCGTGATCGCCTTGGGCCAGAACCTCGACCTGTGCGTCGTCGCGGAAGGGGTCGAAACTGAAGACCAGTTCCGACTCCTGCAAGAGCTCGGGTGTAATGCCGGACAAGGTTATTTCTTCGCCCCGCCCCTGCCAGGGGTCGAATTCGAAGGGCGGTTCCTGAAATCAAAGAGGCTTGATCCGTGAAGATCGCCATCGTGGGCGCCGGGGGCGTCGGTGGATATTTTGGCGCGCGGCTCGCCGCCGCGGGAGAGGACGTGACCTTCATCGCCCGGAGCGCTCATCTGGAGGCTATGCAGAAGGCGGGGCTCATCGTGCGCTCGGCCCTGGGGGACTTGCACCTTAAGCCGGTCAGGGCGACAAACGACCCGGCGGCCGTGGGCCCGGTGGATCTCGCCATCATCGCCGTCAAGCTCTGGAGCACCGACGAGGCGGTAGAGTCGGCGAAACCCCTCCTCGGGCCGCACACGGGGGTGGTCTCCTTCCAGAACGGGGTGGACGCCGTGGACATCCTGATCCGCCGCCTGGGGCGTACCCACGCTATGGGAGGCGTGGCCCACATCGCGGCCTTGATCGAAGCCCCGGGCGTCATCCGCCACAACGGCACCATGGCCAAACTCACCTTCGGCGAGCTGGACGGAACGGCCTCCCCCCGGGCCAAGGCCTTCCTGGAAGCCTGCACGCGAGCAGGGATCGAGGCCCACCTCTCCGGCGACATCCAGCGGGCCATCTGGGAGAAGTTCGTGTTCCTGGTGGGGCTCTCCGGCATGACCTCCCTCACCCGCATGCCCATCGGCCCGATCCGGGAAGACCCGGTCACCCGGGAGTTGCTGCGGGACGTGATGAACGAGGTGGTGGCGGTGGCCCGGGTCAAGGGGATCGACCTGCCCCCCGACACGGTGGACCAGCAGATGCGGTTCACCGACGGTCTGCCCCGGGACATGGTTTCCTCCATGCTGGGGGACCTGCGGCGGGGCAACCGGCTCGAAGTGCCCTGGCTCTCCGGCGCGGTGGTGCGGCTGGGCCGGGAAGCCGGCGTCCCTACGCCCCTCAACCGGGCGATTTACGCCGCGCTGAAGCTCCACGCGGACGGTGCCGCGGCGCTCCCATGATCTTTCAAATTCCCCAGCCGGTAACCGGAATCGTCTGCCCGGTGATTCCCGCCGCCGCGTCGGAGGCGAGAAACACCACTACCCGGGCGATGTCTTCCCGCTTGGTCCACTTCTTGAGGTCCTTGGGCTTCATGGCCTCGATGTTGGTGGCGGTGTCCACCAACCCGGGCGCGACAGCGTTCACCCGGATGCCGTAGTCCCTTCCCTCCAGGGCCAGGGTCCGGGTGAGGGCGTCTACGCCCGCCTTGGCGCAGTTGTAGGCCACCATGTTCGCTTGAGGCGTTCCCGCCCGGGAGAAGTTGATGATGGCGCCGCCACCCGCCTCTTTCATGCGCGGAAAAGCGGCCCGAGCGCAGAGGAAGGCGGAGAGCAGGTTGTTGCCCACCTCGTGATGCCAGTCCTCCAGCGTGTGCTCCGTCGCCGGCTTGTAGCGGGTGAGCCCGCCGGCCAGGTTCACCAGCACGTCGAGCCGGCCGTACTCGCCCATGACCCGCTCGATCGTCTGGCTCACTTGCGCCTCGTCGGTAAGGTCCGCCGCGATGGGCACGACCCGCGCGCCGCTTGCCTTGAGCTCCTCCGCCCGCGCCTCTACCTTGTCCCGGCTGCGGGCGGCGATGGCCAGCCATGCCCCTTCCGCCCCCAAGGCCTGGGCCACGGCGATGCCCACCTGGCCGCCGCCGCTCACCCCCGTCACCAGCGCAACTTTGCCTTTCAAGACGTCCGCCATGGCAGTCACCTCCTCGATTGTCCCGACCGCGCCCGCGGGCTCGGTTGCCGCTTCTCCGCCCGCCTCCTTCCCCTCGACACGCTGCGGGATGCTTCATTAGATCGTCGCCGCCCCCGTTCGTGCCCCGCGCCTGGACGGCGGCAAACGGCGATGGGTTCTCAACCGGACCGCAGCCTCAGTCGTGGGGCAAAGGCAGGGCGGTGTTGTACTTCACGTTGGGGATCCGCGCCTGCCACTGCAGGATCTCCAGGATCTTGCGATCGATGGCGTCTAGCTCGACGGTTGGCATTCTTGACCTCCCTAGGGGTGCGAGGCGCAACAACATGGCGCTATTGGGCGCCCATTCGAGGATTTTCGCAATCCTTCCCGCTGGAATCGGCGTAATCTTTTTCCTAGCAGCGAAACGCCCGGAGACCGCACCATGGGACACCCCACCGACATCGATCCCCAGGAAACCCGCGAGTGGCTGGAGGCCCTGCAAGCCTTGATCGAGGAAGAAGGCGAGGAGCGGGCCGAGTACCTGCTGCAGAAGCTCTTCGACAAAGCCCGCCGGTCCTGCCGGCGGCTGCGCTTCAATGCCACCACGGCGTACGCGAACACCATCCCCCTGGAAGAGCAGCCCCCCTACCCCGGCGACCCGGCCCTGGAGGAACGGGTGACGGCGCTGGTGCGCTGGAACGCGCTGGCCATGGTGGTGCGCGCGAACCGCGAGCACCCGGAGCTGGGGGGCCACATCGCCAGCTACGCCTCGGCGGCCGATCTATTCGAGGTGGGCTTCAATCATTTCTTCCGGGCGGGCCAGTTGGGGGATCTGGTCTACTTCCAGCCCCACTCCGCCCCGGGCGTGTACGCCCGCGCCTTCCTCGAGGGACGCCTGCCGGAAGAGCGGCTGGCCCGCTACCGGCGGGAGACCGGGCTCGGCGGCCCGAAGGGCCTCTCTTCCTACTGCCACCCGTGGCTGATGCCCGATTTCTGGCAGTTTCCCACCGGCTCCATGGGCCTCGGGCCCCTCAACGCCATCTACCAGGCCCGCTTCATGAAGTACCTGGCGGACCGGGGGCTCCTGGACACCCGGGGCCGCAAGGTGTGGGCCTTCGTGGGCGACGGGGAGATGGACGAGCCCGAGTCCCTGGCCGGGCTCTCCCTCGCCGCGCGGGAAGAGCTGGACAACCTGATCTTCGTGGTCAACTGCAACCTCCAGCGGCTGGACGGCCCCGTGCGGGGCAACGGCTCCATCGTGCAGGAGCTGGAAGGTCTCTTCGCCGGCGCCGGCTGGAACGTGATCAAGGTGCTGTGGGGCTCCGACTGGGATCCCCTCTTCGCCCGGGACCGGGAAGGGATCCTGCTCCGGCGGCTCCACGAGACGGTGGACGGGGAGTTGCAGAAATACGCCGCCACCGACGGCCGCTTCAACCGGGAGCACTTTTTTAACAAGTACCCCGAGCTGCAAGCCCTGGTCGCCCATCTCTCCGACGACGACATCGACCGGCTGCACCGGGGCGGCCACGATCCCCTGAAGATCTACGCCGCCTATCACGCCGCGGTGAATCATCGCGGCCAGCCCACGGTGATCCTGGCCCAGACCAAGAAGGGCTACGGCATGGGCCACTGGGGCCAGGGCAGGATGGGGGCCCACCAGCAGAAGAAGCTGGAGGACGAGGCCCTTCTCGCCTTCCGCGATCGCTTCAACGTGCCCCTCTCCGACGAGGCGGTGAAGCGCCTGTGCTTCCTGAAGCCCGCCGACGACACGCCGGAGATGAAATACCTTCATGCCCGCCGCCGCGCTCTGGGCGGCTACCTGCCCGTGCGCCGCAGCGACGCGCAGCCGCTGCCGGCGCCGCCGCTGGAGGCGTTCGCGAAAATCCTGGAAGGCTCCGGCGAGCGGGAGGAGTCCACTACCATGGCGTTCGTGCGGCTGCTCGCCCAGCTCCTGCGGGATCCCGCCATCGGCCAGCGCATCGTGCCCATCGTGGCCGACGAGGCGCGCACCTTCGGCATGCAGTCCTTGTTCCGCCAGGTGGCCATTTACTCTTCGGTGGGCCAGCTCTACGAGCCGGAGGACCGGGACGAGCTGCTCTACTACAAGGAAGCCAAGGACGGGCAGATCCTGGAGGAAGGCATCGCCGAGGCGGGCGCCCTCTCCTCCTGGCTCGCCGCCGCCACGGCCTATTCGGCTCACGGGGTACCCATGCTGCCCTTCTACATCTTTTATTCCATGTTCGGCTTCCAGCGGGTCGGGGACCTCATCTGGGCGGCGGCGGACTCCCGCGCCCGGGGCTTTCTCCTCGGGGCGACCGCCGGCCGCACCACCCTGGCCGGGGAGGGACTGCAGCACCAGGACGGTTCCAGCCACCTGGTGGCCTCCACCGTCCCCAACTGCCGGGCCTACGATCCTTGCTTCGGCTACGAGCTGGCGGTGATCCTCCAGGACGGCATGCGCCGCATGCTGGAAGCCCGGGAGGACGTGTTCTACTACGTCACGGTCATGAACGAGAACTACCCCCATCCGGCCATGCCGTCCGGGGCGGAAGCCGGCATCCTGCGGGGCATGTACCTCTTCAAGCCCCGGGAAGGCGCGAAAGTGCAGCTCCTGGGCAGCGGCACGCTCCTGCGGGAGGCCCTTTCCGCCGGCGAGCTGCTGGAGCGGGACTGGGGCATTCCCGCCAACGTGTGGAGCGTCACCAGTTTCACCGAGCTGCGCCGGGACGGGCTCGCCGCGGCCCGTCGCAACCGGCTCACCGGCGGCGAGCCCCGGCAACAAAGCCACGTGGAAGATTGCCTCGGCCCGACGGAAGGGCCGGTGGTGGCGGTGAGCGATTATGTCTCGGCGGTGGCCGATCTCATCCGTCCCTGGGTCCACCGCCGCTACGTCGCCCTGGGCACCGACGGCTTCGGCCGCAGCGACACCCGAGCGAACCTGCGCCGCTTTTTCGAAGTGAGCCGGGAACATATCGCGTTTGCGGCCCTTGCCGCCCTCCATGAGGAAAAAGCCGTCGAGCCCTCGATGCTGGCCCGGGCGGCCGAGCGCTACGGCATCGACCCTACGAAGCCCGCGCCCTGGTCGTGCTAAGGCGTGGGGCAGGGGAAAGACGGCGGCGCGGAGCGGGCGGGTCCGCCGAACGCCCGTTCCCGTCCCAGCCAAAAAAGAGGGCGCGCTTGAGGCGCGCCCTTTGAATCACCGGTTCGCGAGGAGGAGGAAGAGCGCGAACCGGGCCCTGCGAGCGCCCGCCGGGGGGGCGGACGCCCGGGTCGGTAAAGACCTGAATCCCTAGCAGGCTGCCGGCGCTCCCCCCTTCCCGGTGCCGGTCTTGCCCGGCTGCACAGTCTTTACGAAGACCGCCTTGATGCCGGTCCAGGCCCGGGCGAGCAATTGTCTGAGGACCTGCGCCCGTAGCTGCCTGGCCTCGTGGAGGACTGCGTCGGCTTGGTCAAAATTCATATCCGTTCTCTACACTGTCGAGTGATCGAATTCCTTTCATCGCAGCACTTGTTGCGACGTTGCCTACAGGGTCAATATAGAGATTTTTTGCGCCGCAACAAATGATTTATTATTATGTGATGAATTAGCTGGACTAATCCATATCCCATGGCCTATCGCCTGCCGCCCTTGAACAGCCTGCGCGCCTTCGAAGCCGCCGCCCGGCACATGAGCTTCAAAAAGGCGGCCGAGGAGCTGAACGTCACCCCAGCGGCCGTGAGCCACCTGGTAAAGGGCCTCGAGGACTTTCTCGGGGTGCGCCTGTTCCGGCGCCTCACCCGGGCCCTGGAGTTGACCGAAGCCGGGCGGGCCGCCCTGCCCAAGATCCGGGAGGGCTTCGAGGCGCTGGCAGCCGGTGTGGAACGCACCCGCAGCCACGCCCGGCTGGGGCCGCTGGGCGTCAGCGCCCCGCCCCTGTTCGCCACCCGCTGGCTGGTGCCCCGGCTGCAGCGCTTCACGGCCCTCCATCCGGAGGTGACCTTGCGCATCTCCCAGAGCGAGGCCATGGTGGATCGGGACGGGGAGGACAGCCCGGGCGGATTCGCCACGCCCGAGGCCTCGGACCTGGGGGCCGAGGTGGCGATCCGCTTCGGCCATGGCCGCTATCCCGGCTGGCGGGCGGACAAGCTCTTCCCCGTGACCTACGCCCCGGTCTGCAGCCCCCAGCTCCTGCGAAGCCAGCGGCCCCTGCGCACGCCGGCGGACCTGCGCTTCCATGCCCTGATCCACGACGACACGGTGCGGAACGCCCGCCGGTGGATCAGTTGGGAGGCCTGGCTCGAAGCGGCCGGGGTCACCGGCATCGACACGTCCCGGGGACCCCGTTTCACCAACTCGGCCCTCGCCATCGAGGCGGCGGAGGACGGCCTGGGCGTCGCCCTGGGCGTCCTGGAGCTGGTGGGTCCGGACCTGGCCTCGGGAAAGCTGGTGGCACCGTTCGACATTGCCGTGGAGGCCGGGTACGCCTATTACCTGGTATGCCCCCAGGCCACCGCCGACCGGCCCCAGGTGGCGCGTTTCCGGGAGTGGCTGCTGGAAGAAGCCCGCAAGCGGGAGGCGGTCCCGGTTGCCGACTGATTCCGTCTCCACTCCCTACCCGGGGGGCCGGCTCACCTGGAGCCTGTGGGCCATCGGCGCCACCTTCTACCTGTTGGGTTATTTGCACCGGGTCGCGCCGTCGGTCATCGCCGGCGAGCTGGTGGCCGATTTCGCCCTGAGCGCCGCGGGGCTCGGGCTGCTGTCGGCCAGCTACTTCTATGCTTACCTGATGCTGCAGGTGCCCACCGGGTTGCTGGTGGACACCTGGGGTCCGCGCCGCATTCTGGCGGCTGGAGCCCTCTTGACCGCCGCCGGCACCTTGATGTTCGCGGCCGCCGGCGGGCTCCCCTCGCTTTTCATCGGCCGCCTGCTGATCGGTGTCGGCACCTCCGTCACCTGGGTGTGCATGCTGAAATTCTCCAGCCACTGGATGCCGCCGCGACAGTTCTCTTTCGCGAGCGGCATGCTGCTGATGGCGGGCGTGCTGGGGGCGCTCACCGCCGGCCTACCGTTGCGGCTCCTGGTGGAAGCCCTGGGCTGGCGGCCGGCCCTGGGGACGACCGCCCTTGCCGCCCTCACCCTCGCCTTCCTGGTGTGGAAGCGGATGCGGGACGACCCGTCGGAGGCTGGATACCACAGCCATTGGATGCCGCTCGCCAGCGCCGAAGACGAAGCCCTCAGGTGCATGCTCGGCCTCCTGCGGGAAACCGCCCGCTACCGGGCCCTGTGGCTGCTGGTGGCGGCCGGCGGAGGGGTGCTGGCTTCGGTGTTCGCTTTCGCCGGCCTGTGGGGCGTGCCGTTTTTCCACATGCACTATGGCATGCCGGTGGCCGACGCGGCCCTGACGTGCTCCCTCTTGATCGTTCTCTTCGGCGCGAGCAGCCCGTTTTGGGGGTGGCTCGCGGACCGCACCGGCCGCGCCGGGGCCCTCTACCGGGGTGGAACGCTGGCGACGGCGGCGGCCTGGGGGGTGATCGCCGGGGTGCCGGGGCTGCCCCTCGGACTGCTGCTCCCGCTGCTGGCGGTCGCCGCGGCGGGCGCCGGCACCATCGTGCTGGGCTACACCCTGGCGCGGGACCGGGTGCCCCGCCGGCTCGCCGCCACCGCCAGCGGGCTGGTCAACATGGGCTCCATCGCCGGGCCCCTGCTGCTGCAGCCCCTTTTCGGATGGGTGCTGGACCTGCTATCCAGCGACGCGCCGCTCGGAAACGCTCCGCTTTTCGGGCGGGCGGCCTTCCACGCCGGCTTCGCCCTGATCCTGGGGTGTGCGCTGCTGTCCTTCGCCTGCCTCACGCGTTTCAAGCGCCATCTGCCCGCGCCATCCCTGGCTGGCCCTTGAAACCGTCGGCCGGATGATGGCTTGACGGCAAAGGCGTGCTGGCGCGTAGTCCAGGCGCCCGATACTGCAACGCCGCTGAACAGAGTCGGCAGATTATTTCCGGGAGAGAGCCTGGCCCGATATCCGCACTTCTTCGACTCGGCGAAAGCCGTGGTCGTGCGTCACCAAGGCGTAGGCGCCGACTTCCACCGCCTGGCCAACTGGATCGCATCGGGCAAGCGCAGCCGGTATCGCGCACGAAAACGGTCCGCAGTCACGGCGATCGTCTCGGTCACGGCGACAACGGCCAGACCCGGGCCCCTCGTCATGGCGAGCCGGTATTGCTCGGCCAGGTACTCGTTGCCCGCAGCCAAAGGTCCCGAGACCGCCTCGGCCAGGGTGATGGTCGAAACGACGAGGTTCAGGTCTCCCGCCGCTGCACGGTCGAAAGAGGCTGAAACCGATCCGCGAGGGTTGGATGGCCTCGAGGAAGTAGATGATCGGTGCCGAATCGACGAGCAGGACACAGCCGCTCGGGGGCTCTGCCGGGGTTTCTAGCGCCATTCGTCCCGCATTCGCGCGATGACGCGCTTGACCGACCTGTCCCAGAGCCCCTTGCCGCTCCCCCGCAGGGCACGAAGGTCCGGCCCCCCCCGGGTGCTTGCCCGGATAAGAGGAGGAACGATGGCCGCATAGATCTTGCCGTGCTTCGTGATCAGGCACGGCTCGCCGCGGTGGGCCTGCTCGAGCAAGGTGGGAAGGTTCTTGCGGGCCGCCTCGACGCCGCTTCTCTTGATGCCGCTCAGGGAGGTTCACCTCCGGCCCAGAACTGTGCAAGCTGTACAGACTTGCGTCAACCTGCGCCCGAACGAACGGTGTTTCCAAGGGAAACGCATAAACCGCGGATGGGGACCGCTTGCGTTGGACCACGGGGCCTGCAGCCCGCCTTCCCGAGCGCCGGCAAGTCACGCCCCGGCGCGTAGGCCTCACCGCTTCCGTTCGGCCGCCGCCAGCGCCTCTGCCAGGTCGAGCACCAGCTTCCTGTGCCGCTCGCTCAAGCGGCCGAAGACTTCTAGCAGGATGTCCTGGTCGCGCCGGTAGGGGCGCGTCTCCTGACGAAGGACGCCGGCACGCCGGGCGCCCTCGCCAGCGCCGTCGCCGAAGCGCAGCCACTGGGGCGCCACGCCGAGCCATTCGGCGAGGACGCGCAGCTTGTCCTGGGAAGGCAGAGCGCGGCCCGTGAGCCATTTTCTGACGCTCTGGGTGCTGACCGGATCGCCCTGGTAGCGCAGATTGAACGCCCGGGCCACGTGGGTGGGGCTGAGGGTGTCGATGCCGGCCTTGCGCATCGCTTCCACGAGTCGCTTGCTGAAAGCCCGCTTTTCATCGGTCAGACCCATGCCGGCAACGGTAGCACCAAGCACGAGACCATATGCCAACCCGAGGTTGCATATATCAGTAACCGCTGATAACCTATGCAACTCGAATACCTGGCGTGGGTCGCGCGCATGGCGCCTCGATCTCTCCGGAAGAGCATGGTGGAATGCCCCGTGCCGCCTCTCGGCCCATGAGCGAAACCGATCCCGCGAAGAACGAGGTCACGATGCACCCGGCCCCCCAGCCCGCCGCGCCGAAGGGCGGCGAGGCGCAATACCCTTCCCTGAGCCCGTCCACCCGGGCGCTGGCCCGGGAACCGGAACCCCCGGCGGGCGCGGCGGAGGGCCTTCCTCGGCCGATGCGCTGGCTGCTGGCCGCCATCGACCAGATCCCCATCGGCGTCGCCATGACCCGCCCGGACGGGATCCTGGAGTACGTAAATCCCCGCTTGAGCGCCGTGACCGGCCTTTCGCTCCAGGAGGCCCTCGGCCTGGGAATCGACGCCATCCGCTGCGCGGACGAGGGCGCCCGGCTGGACCAGATCCGGCCGTTCCTGCTGGCCCGGGGCCGGTGGGAGGGGGAAGTGCGCTACCGGGACCGGGCGGCCGGCTTCCTGCCCGCCCTGGAAACGGTGTGCGCGGTGGGGGAGCCCGGCGGGCCCGTTGCCGGATTCGTCCATTTCGTGCAGGACATGACCAGCCAGCGGCTGGTGGAGTCCCTGCGGCGCCTGGCCTTCTACGACGGGCTGACCGGCCTTCCCAACCGGGCTCTGGTGGAGGACCGCCTGAGCCTGGCGATCGCCCACGGCCAGCGCCACCATTCGTCGTTCGCGGTCCTGTGCATCGACATGGACCAGTTCAAGCAGGTGAACGACACCCTGGGGCACGCCGTGGGAGACCGGCTGCTCGCCGCTGTCGCCCACCGTCTACAGGCGGGCCTGCGGGTCGGGGATACCCTGGGGCGCTGGGGCGGGGACGAGTTTGTCGCCCTGGTCGAGGTCATCCAGCAAGCCGGGGCGCTGCGCGCAATCGCCGAAAGGCTGGTGGCCACCGGCGCACGGCCTTACGCCATCGGAGACCTGGAACTCCCTATGACGGTGAGCATCGGCGTGAGCCTTTACCCCCAACACGGGCGCGATTCCCGGGCCCTGCTCGCCGCCGCCGACGCGGCCATGTACCAGGCCAAGGCGGCGGGCGGCGATACCTGGCGCGTGGCGGCGTCGGGATAGACAAGGTTCTTCGGGGCGACGGCCAGCCGGACCGGTGCCCGTCATGCTTACGGCAATCAGACGGGATAGTCCAGCTCCCGCTGATGCCGGATGGCCAGAACGCGCACCTGACCTTTTGCGGGAACGAACCGGTACAGGGCCACGTAACCGGTCTTGCCGTAGGAGATCACCAGTTCCCTGAGCTCGCCGCTCACGCGGCGCCCGATCAAGGGATGTTGGGCAAGCGCTTCGATCGCGCTGCGAATGGCCCGGGCGGAGTCGAGAGCTGCACCGGGATCGTAATCCGCCAGGTAATCGAAGAGGCGCTCCAAATGAGCGAGCGCATTGGCTGAATAGACTACTTGCGCCACGGCTTGGGCCGGGCCGCCTTCCTCTTGCGGGCGAGCCGCTCGATCCAGGCATGAACCTCGTCGGCCGCGAATACCTCGCCTGTCGCGTCGATGCGCCGATCGGCCGCGATGGCCTCCTCGACGAACGAGCGCATCCTCTCGCCGCGCGCCACCTCGCGCTCGATCGCCTCCAGCATGAGCGCATGGGGCGAACGCCCCGTCTGCTCGGCCAGCGCCGCGATGCGCTCCTTGAGCTGCTGCGGCAACTTCAGTGTGGTCGTGGAACCCATGCCGGCAAGCGGTAGGTACGAATGTATAGTGACACCATGGTAGCACCCGCTGCCGGCGCGCGACAAGATCGCCGGATCGTCCAGGCCGGGCAAGCCCTTCCCCGGACGTGCCGCCCCGTTCCGGGAGCGCCGATCCCCGCAATCGCGGCAAGATTCCAATGAACCTGCCGCGGGATGGCGGGCCGCGGTATCATCGGCGGCCATGCATTCGTCCGCCACGGATCGCGCAGCGGCCGTCCCGACGCCATGAGTCCCCGCCACGGCCACCTCCTGTGCCTCGACCCCCACGGCTTTCACCGCATCGCCTACGCCGAGTGGGGCGAGCGGTTTAATCCCCACGTGGTGGTGTGCGTCCATGGGCTCACCCGCAACAGCCGGGACTTCGACTTCCTCGCCATGGCCTTGGCCCGGCACTGCCGGGTCGTGTGCATGGACGTGGCGGGGCGCGGCGACAGCGACTGGCTCGAGGACAAGGCGGACTACGGCTTTCCCTTGTACCTCTCGGACGCCGCCACCCTCATCGCCCACGTCACCGCCCCCGCGCCCGAGGGTCCAGGGACCTTTCTGCGGCGACTCCTCGCGCGGGAGCGCCCGCCGCGCCTCGACTGGATCGGCACGTCCATGGGCGGGCTGATCGGCATGATGCTGGCGTCGAAGGCCGGCACCCCCATCCGCCGGCTGGTGCTGAACGACGTGGGTCCCCTGGTGCCCTGGTCCGGCCTGGCGAGGCTCAAAGGCCTCCACGCCCGGCGCAAAGACCGCTTTCGCGACCTGCAGGAAGTGGAGGCCCATCTGCGGGCGGTCTGCGCCAGCTTCGGGCCTCTGGACGACGCCAAGTGGCGGCACGTGGCCCGCCACAGCGCCCGGCAACTGGAGGATGGAAGCTACGCCCTCGCTTACGACCCCGGCATCGTCAGCGCCCTGCGCAACCACAACACCGAAGGGATCGAGTTCGGCACCGACTTCCTCATGGGCGTGGATCTCTGGCCCGTGTGGGACGCGGTGCGCTGCCCGACCCTGGTGCTGCGGGGCGCCGAGTCGGATCTGCTGCTCGCGAGCACCGCGCGGGAGATGGCGCAGCGCGGGCCCCAGGCCCGGGTAGTGGAGTTCCCCGGCGTCGGCCACGCCCCCTGGCTCATGACCGAAGACCAGATCGGCGTGGTGCGGGAATTCCTGTTGACGGAGGATTAAAAAAGTTTTTCCTTTCGCGCCCTTTGCACCCTTCGCGTTGAAAATTTCTTTTTCTTCTTTTCTCTGTGTCTCTGCGCCTCTGTGGTTCCACCTTTTTTTACTCTACCGCCGGCCGGAGCGCCAGATGCCCACGATGATCCAGACGCTGTTGAAGAAGGCGACCACGTAGCCCAACACGCCCAGGACGGTGAACAGGGGCAAGCCCAGTACCCGCGGGCCGGAGGTCACGGTCATGACGATAGAGGAGCCAATCACCAGGGAGGCGGTCATGATGCCCATGGTGACCCGGTCCAGGGTGCGGTCCAACTGCTGGCCGAAGTCGTCCAGCCGCTTCAGATCCAGGTCGATGCGGGTCTTGCCCCGCCGCGCCTCCCGGACGAGGCGCGCCAGGTCCCGGGGTACGCTGCCCATCACGTTCACGAAATCGGCGAGGGAATGGCGGCCGCGCCGCAGCAGCTCCGCCGGCCGCAGCCGCTGGGCAAGGGCCCGCCGCAGCAGGGGAGTCAGGTGATCGACGATGTGGAAATCCGGGTCGTACTGGCGCCCCAGCCCCTCTAGCGTGATCAGCGCCTTGAACATGAGGGCGAGATCCGCCGGCATGACGATGGAATGCTCCCGGATGATGCCGGCGAACTGCCGCAGCACCGCGCCGATGCGGATGTCCTTGAGGGGCATGTCCTCGTAGTTGAACACCAGCTCGTTGATGTCGGCGGCGAGCTTCGCTTCGTCCACGTAGGCGTCCCCCGCCCAGTCGAGCAGGACCTCCAGCATGGGCTCCTCGTCCATGCGGGCGAGGCCTGCCAGCAGGTCCACCACCTGGTTGCGGCGCGGGGGCGTGAGGCGCCCCACCATGCCGCAGTCGATGATGACGATGCGGTTGCCCGGAAGGTAGAACACGTTGCCCGGATGGGGATCGGCGTGGAAGAAGCCGTCGATCAGGATCATCTTGAGCACCGCCTCGGCCCCCCGCGCCGCCAGCACCCGCTTGTCCAGCCCGGCCGCCTCCACCGCCGCGAGCTGGGTGGCGGGAACGCCGTCGATGCGCTCCTGCACGTTGAGCGTCTCGCTGGTCCATTCCCAGTAGACCCGGGGGATGACCACGTAGGGGTGGCGGGCGAAGTTTTTGGCGAAGCGCTCCATGTTGCGCGCCTCGACCGAAAGGTCCAGCTCCCGCTCCATGGAGCCCACGAACTGAGCGGCGATCTGCACGGGCTGGTAACGGCGCGCCTCGGGCAGCTCCGCTTCGATCAGCCCCGCCAGATAGGTGAGGATGCGCAAGTCCGCCTCCACCTTCTGGCGGATTCCGGGGCGCCGGACTTTGAGAACGACGGGGGCTCCGTCCTGGAGCCGCGCCCGGTGCACCTGGGCGATGGAGGCGGAGGCGCAAGCGCGGGTTTCCAGGTCCCGGAACACCTCGAACGGCGAGCGGCCCAGGGCCTTCTCCAGCTCCGGCAGCAGCGCCTCGAAGGGCACCGGCGGAACCTCGCTGTGGAGCTTTTCGAACTCGGCGATCCACTGGGGCGGGAAGACGTCTACCCGGGTCGCCATGACCTGGCCCAGCTTGACGAAGGTGGGCCCCAGCTCTTCCAGGGCGAGCCGGATGCGCTGGGGCGGCTCCAGCCCGGTGCCCGTCCCCGCTTCGCCCCATTGCAGGATCTGCCCGGCCCGCTCCAGCAGGGTGCCGATGCCGAGCCGGCGCACCAGGTCGCCCAGGCCGTGGCGGATCAGAACCGAGCTGATCTCATGCAGACGCGGAAGGTCCCGCATGAAACTGAGCGTCTCCCTGAACATCGAGGCTCCCGCTCCTGACGCGACGGCCCCTGGGGCGAAGCCGCCCCCGGCCACCGAAGACTATCGCTTCGCTTCGGAGCGCCGCTCGCGCAGGGAATCGGCGAGGCCCGAGAGGATCCCGCCCGCCACCTGGGCGAAGCGCGCGCCCACCTCCACCGCGGTCTCCACGCCGGTGAACGCGGCATGCAGGGTCGCCTTCGAGATGCGCTGCCCCAGCTCGGTCATCAGGCGCGCGACTTCGCGCCCGGTTTCGGTGCCGTTGCGCCGCGCCTGGGCCAGGGCTTCCCGCAGCTCCGGCCGGACTCCCTCGCCCGCGGCCTCGGCCACCTGCTCCACGGTGGCGAGGAAATCCTCTTCCAGGCGCCGCAGGCCGTCGAAGGCCACCTGGAGCTCCCGCTCGGACAGACGCCGCCCCTCGGCCAGGAGCTGCTCCAGGGCGAGGCGCCCCGCTTCCACCGAGCGCATGAGGGCCTGGTCCAGCCCCGCCAGGGCTTCCGACACCGCCTGGCGCGTATTTTCCCCGCTGCGCTGGGCTCCGGAGGCGATGCTTTCCCCCATGGTCCGCACCACGTCTCGGATGCCTTCCGGGTCGAACCGGCGGCCCGCCAGGGCTTCCAGAGTGAGGTCATGAACCTGGGTGCGGATGTCCTGCCCTTCCTGGAAGACTTTCTCCGCTTTGAGCTCTTCCCGGGAAGTTCCTTGTGGCTGCTTCTCGGTCATGGGGTCGCCTCCTTTTCCGCTTCCGGTCTGCAAACGCTCGGGCGTCGGCGACCGACGGCATTCGCCTTGCCGTCGATCCCCCTAAGGGGCGGTCGGCGAGGCGGAGCAGGGGCCCCATCGCCACGATGGGGATGCGATCCGAGCTCGGACGCAAGGGGCCGCCGACCGCCATGGCCCCCCTTCGGGGTCAGATCCCCAGCTTGACGCTGGGGCACCTCTTCCGCCCTTCAGCGGCCCCCTCGCCGGGTGCCTCATGCCGCCCCTCCTTTTCCGCTCTCAGTCGGTCGAAATCATCCAGGCCCGTTGGGAAGGGGACGGATGTTCCACGCGGTGCAGCCGCGCCGAGTTCTTGAGCCGCTCCTCCGCCTGCTCCCAGGAGGGGGGCTCCGCGGACGGCTGGGTCCATTCGGCGGTGGCGATTTCCTCGCACCAGTCGCGGAACTTGCCCAGGTCCACCAGGGGCGCGCCCACGCCCCGGTGGGCCCGCTGGTCGGCGGCGCTCTCCCAGACGGACATGAACCAGAAGGTGAGGCCCCGGGTCTTGCGGGTCTGGGTCACCACCCACCCGGGAGCGTGCCGCAGAAAGCGCAACGCCCGCCCGGTATGGAGCATGAAGGGCAGCAGGAGATGGGGGGAGCGCAGGCGTATGCGGGTGAGGGCGACGAAGGCCATGGCGGTCGACGGGAACGCGCAAAGACGACATCAGTATAGAGGCCGCGATGGCGGGATTGAAGCAGGGGCGCGGCCCCCTACCTTCGCGACGAGCCGGCGCCCGCCCGGCGGCGGGCGGAGTGGGGATTCGTGGCGCTGGACTTCCCCGGGCGCGGGGCGGATTGAGCCGGCAGGCGGCGGACCGCCCCGCTGTCCAGGTAGATGTCCACCAGCCGTTCGGCGTCCTTCGCCAGGTCGAAAGAGGCCGGGTCCAACAGCCAGGTGTAGATCAGGCCGAAGAAATAAGCGTCCAGCCCGATGGCCATGCGGCGCACGTCGGTCTTGGGCGGAAGCTGGCCCCGGGTGACCGCATTGCGCAGCGCCCGCTCGATCAGGATGAGCGCAGAGGACCGGCACTGCCGGTGGCGATCCAGGATGGCGGAGAGCTCCCCCACGTATTCGCAGCGGTAGCACAGGATCTCGAACACCCGCCGGCAGCGCGGGTCCTCCACCGTCTTCTTGAGGGCATGCACGCAGGCCTCCCGTAGCCGCGCCAGGGGATCGGCGATGGCGTCGTCCGCCGCCTGCTTCACCATCTCCTCCATGGGCAGGGTAACCCGGTCGGACATGGCCAGGAATAGGTCGGCCTTGTTGGCGAAATGCCAATAGATCGCGCCCCGGGTAACCTCCGCCGCATCGGCGATGTCCTCCAGGGACGTACCGGACACCCCCCTGTCGCGGAATACCCGCTCCGCCGCGTCCAGGATGCGGCTGCGGGTCTCCTGGGCTTCCTCCTTGGTGCGTCTCGCCACGGTCCCTTACACCTTCGAGTAAATGAAAAGCGCAACTGTTACGGTACAAAGCAGCGTCAGGTGTCTACTTTACATACATTCATGTCTGTATGTACACTGGCGCCCCAGCGGTGTTCCTCTATTTTGCTAACGCTCAACGCCGTGGCCCCAGGCGTGTGACCGCTGTCCGTGAGTGGATTTTACGACGATGCCAACCAGGTTCCGTTCCCGAGCCCTCTTTCTGGCCGGTTTCCCTGTGCTCATGGCCGGATGCCAGCCCGCCGGCGCGCCGCCCGCCCCTCCGCCCCCGCCGGCGGTGAGCGTCGTGACCGTGGAGCCCCGGGATCTGCCCGTCACCTACGAATACGTGGGCCAGACCGCCGGCTTCCGGGAAGTGGAGGTGCGGGCCCGGGTGACCGGCATTCTGCTCAAGCGCCACTACCGGGAAGGCGCGCCGGTGAAGGAGGGGCAGTCCCTGTTCCTCATCGATCCCGCGCCGTTCCAGGTGGCGCTCCATCGGGCCGAGGCGGATCTGGCCGTGGCGGAGGCGCGCCTCGCCCAGGCCAGGCGGGACGCGGCGCGGCTTGCGCCCGCGTTCGAGGCCAAGGCAGTGGCACAGAAGGACTACGACGACGCCGTTTCCGCCGAGCGGATCGCCGAGGCCGAAGTGCAGGCGGCCCGGGCCCGCGTGGCCGAGGCCCGGCTCAACCTGGATTACACCCGGGTGGAAGCGCCCATCTCCGGCGTCTCCGGGCGAGCGCTGGTCTCCGAGGGAACGCTCGTCTCCGGCCCGAACGTGCTGCTCACCACGGTGACCCAGACCGACCCCATGTACGTGATCTTCGGCATCCCCGACCGGGAGCGCATGGCCATCCGGGAAGAGGCGGAAAGCGGGCGCCTCAAGCTTCCGCCGGATGGGCGTTTCAAGGTGGTGCTCAATCTGGCGGACGGCCGCACCTACGCCCATCGGGGAACCCTCGACTTTACCGATGTGCGGGTGAACGCCCAGACCGGCACCACCGAGGCCCGCGCCCAGGTGCCCAACCCGGAAGGTTGGCTCCGGGCCGGAGAGTTCGTGCGCGTGGCGCTCCACGGCGCGGTGCGCCCCCAGGCAGTGCTGGTTCCCCAGCGGGCGGTGCTGGAGGGCCCGGGCGGGAAGTTCGTGTACGTGGTCAACGCCGAAGGCAAGGCAGAGCCGCGCCCGGTACAGGCCGGGCCGTGGAACGGGGAATCCTGGGTGATCCGGGAAGGCCTCGCCGCGGGCGAGCGGGTGATCGTGGACGGCGTCATGAAGATCGGGCCTGGCGTGCCGGTGACCGTCACGACCCCGCAGCCGGAACAACGGCCCGGGGCGTCTTCGTGAAATAGCCGGGCCGATCCATGTTCTCCCGCTTCTTCATCGACCGGCCGATCTTCGCGGCCGTGCTCTCCCTCTTCGTCGTGATCGCCGGGCTGGCGGCGATGCGAAGCCTTCCCATCGCCCAGTACCCGGAGATCGCGCCCCCGGTGGTCCTGGTGCGGGCGGTCTATCCCGGGGCCTCGGCCGAGACCCTGGAGCAGACCGTGGCGGCGCCCCTGGAGAACGCCATCAACGGCATTGAGGACATGCTGTACATGAGCTCCACGTCCGCCTCCAACGGGGTGGTGGAGATCCAGGTGACGTTCAACATCGGCGCCGACGTGGACATCGCGGCGGTGAACGTCAACAACCGGGTCAAGCAAGCGGAGGCCCGCCTGCCCGAGGAAGTGCGGCGCCAGGGCGTCACGGTGGAGAAAGGCTCGTCGGCGTTCCTCCAGGTCTTGGCGTTCTATTCGCCCGACGGGCGCTACGACGATCTCTACACCAGCAACTACGTGACGCTCAACGTGCTGGACGTGCTCAAGCGCGTCCCCGGCACCACCAACGTGCAGATCTTCGGCGCCAAGGACTACGCCATGCGCATTTGGGTGCGCCCCGACCGGCTCGCCCAGTTAAAGCTCACCACGGCCGACCTGGTACGTGTCATCAACGAGCAGAACGCCCAGTTCGCCGCCGGCAAGGTCGGCCAGACGCCCACCGGCGGGCCCCAGGAGCTCACCTACACCGTCAACGCCAAAGGCCGGCTCAGCGACGTTTCGGAGTTCGAGAACATCGTGGTGCGGGCGAACCCGGACGGCTCGACGCTGCGGCTCAAGGACGTGGCCCGGGTGGAGCTGGGCTCCAAGGACTACGAGTTCATCGGCCGCTACAACGGCCGGCCCGCCACCCTGGTGGGCATTTTCCTGCAGCCGGGGGCCAACGCCCTGGACGTGGCGCAAAGCGTGAAGACCACCATGGCCGAGCTGGCCCAGCGCTTCCCCGACGGGCTAGCCTATGCCATCCCCTACGACACCACGCGTTTCGTGGAGGTTTCCATCCGGGAAGTGCTGAAGACCCTGGGCGAGGCGATGCTCCTGGTGCTCCTGGTGGTGTACGCGTTCCTGCAAAACGTCCGCGCCACCCTCATCCCCATCATCGCGGTGCCGGTGTCCCTGATCGGCACCTTCGCGGGACTGCTCGCCCTGGGCTACTCCATCAACACCCTGACGCTGTTCGGCATGGTGCTCTCCATCGGCATCGTGGTGGACGACGCCATCGTGGTGCTGGAGAACGTGGAGCGCATCATGCACGAGGATCGCGCTTCGGCGAGGGAGGCGGCGATCAAGGCGATGCGGGAGGTGACCGGTCCGGTGGTGGCGATCGTGCTCACCCTGTGCGCGGTGTTCATCCCCATCGCGTTCCTGGGAGGCTTGACCGGCGAGCTTTACCGCCAGTTCGCCGTCACCATCTCCATCTCGGTGGTCATTTCCGGCCTGGTGGCCCTCACCCTGACGCCGTCCTTGTGCGTGCTCATCTTGAAGCGGGAGCACAAGCAGCCCGGCTGGGTGTTCCACTGGTTCAACGAGGGATTCGGATGGGTCACCCGGCGCTACACCCGGGGCGTGACGTGGATGATCCGGCGCAGCGGCATCGGCATCCTGCTCTTCGCCGGAATGGCGGCCTTGACCGCCGGGCTGTGGCGCTTGACGCCCGGCTCCCTGGTGCCGGACGAGGACCAGGGCTACTACATCGCCGCGGTGTTGCTGCCGGACGGGGCGAGCCTCGAGCGCACCGACCAGGTGGTGGGCGAGGTACTGAAGGCGATCCGGTCCAACCCGGCTAACGAGGATGCGGTGGCCTTCACCGGCTTCGACTTTTTGGGCGGCGCCTTCCGCAACAGCGCCGCCACCATCTTCGTCACCCAGAAGCACTGGGACGAGCGGGACGTGCCCGTGCAGGCCCTCATCGGAGACCTGTTCATGAAAACCGCCCATCTCCAGGAGGCGCTGGTGCTGGCCTTCAACCCGCCGCCCATCTTCGGCCTCGGCAACGCCGGCGGCTTCGAACTATACCTGCAGAACCGCGGCGAAGGCGACCCCAAGCGGCTCGCCCAGGTCACCCAGCAGTTTCTCGCCCGGGTAGCGCAGGACCCCACGTTTGTCCAGGTGAACACCCTGTGGCGATCCAACACACCCCAGCTCTACGTGGACGTGGACCGGGAAAAGGCGAAGGCGCTGGGGGTGCCTATCGACGAGCTGTTCGACACGGTGGCGGCGACGCTGGGCACTTTCTACGTCAATGATTTCAACAAGTACGGGCGCACCTGGCAGGTGCTCATGTCGGCGGAGCCCCGCTACCGCAAGGCGCCGGACGACATCGGTCACGTGTGGCTGCGCAGCCAGCGGGGCGAAATGGTGCCCCTCGCGTCGCTGGCCGCGGTGCGCTACACCTCGGGGCCGGAGACCCTGGACCGGTTCAACAACCTGCCGGCGGCCAAGATCTTCGGCGCGGGCGCCCCGGGCGTGAGCTCCGGCCAGGCCATCGAGGCCATCGAGCGCATCGCCCGGGAAGTGCTGCCCCCCGACTTCAGCTTGGACTGGAGCGGCGCCTCCTACCAGGAGAAGAAGGCGGGCGGCGCCTCCACTCTTGCCCTCGTGATGGCGGTGGTGATGGTGTTCCTGATCCTCGCCGCCCAGTACGAGAAGTGGTCGTTGCCCCTGTCGGTGCTATTCGCCCTGCCCTTCGGCACCTTCGGAGCGCTGGCCGCGGTGTGGCTGCGGGGGCTCACCAACGACGTCTATTTTCAGATCGGGCTGGTGACCCTGCTGGGCCTCGCCGCCAAGAACGCCATCTTGATCGTGGAATACGCCTCGATGAAATTCCACGAGGGCATGTCCGCCAGCGCCGCGGCGGTGGAGGCGGCACGGCTGCGCTTCCGGCCCATCCTGATGACCTCGCTCGCCTTCATCTTCGGTGCGCTGCCGCTGGCGGTATCCACCGGCGCCGGGGCCGGCGCCCGCCACTCGGTGGGCACGGGCGTCGTGGGCGGAATGCTGGCCGCCACCTTCCTCGCCATCTTCTTCGTGCCCCTGTTCTTCAAGCTGATCACGGCGCGCACGCTGCGGGAGCCCCGCTCGACGGAAGACATCCTGCAGGAGGCGGAGCACGCCCGGGCGCTGGCCCATCGGCCCGCGCCCGCCATGCCCCATCGGCATCCCACCAGCAAAGGAGGCAGCGGTGGCGCATAAGCTGCTTCTGTCATTCCTGGTGGTATCTCTCCTCACGGGCTGCGTATCCCTCGCCCCGGATGACGAGTGGCCAGCCCAGGAACTGCCGGCCGCGTGGAAGGTGGCGCCCGCCGACGGCGTCGCCGCCCCGGCCGACCGGTGGTGGATGCTCTACGGGGAGCCCGCCCTCGACCGGCTGGTGGAAGAAGCCCTGACCCACAACCAGGATCTGCAGCTCGCCGTGGCCAGGGTGGATGAAGCCCGGGCCCTCGCCCGGATCGCGGAGGCCCAGCGGCTGCCCTCAGTGGACGCGGCGGCGGAGGCGAGCCGCGGCCGGCGCTCCGAGCGCTCCTCCTTTCCCCTGCCGCCGGGGACCCCCGCCACCCAGGATACCTACCGCGGCACCCTCAACGTGGCCTACGAGCTCGACCTGTGGGGACGGTTGAAGAACGCCGCCGAGGCCGCCCGCGCCCGCCTGCTCGCGACCCGTGCCGCCCAGGAAACCGTGCGCCTCGTCCTCACCGCCCAGGTGACCCGGTCCTATTTCAATCTGGCCGCCCTGGACGGCCAGGTGGAGGCCACCCGCCGCTCCCTGGCGCTGCGCCTGGAAGAGTTGGAACTGCAGAGGGTCCGGCATCGGAGCGGCTTGATCGGCGAATTCGAGTTGCGGCAGCGGGAAGCGGAAGTGGCCTCGGCCCGCTCCCAGCTTTCCGCCCTCGAGCGCGCCCGGGAAGCGGAGGAAGCGGCCCTCGCCCTGCTCCTGGGCCGCAGCCCCCGGGCCATTCTCGAGGGCGAGGTGGAGCGGGGAGCCCACCGGGACGCGCCGCCCGCCGTGGTGGTGCCGGAGGGCCTGCCCTCCGATCTCCTGCTGCGGCGCCCGGACCTGGTGGAAGCGGAGCAGTCGCTGATCGCCGCCCACGCCGATATCGGCGCGGCGCGGGCGGCCCTCTTCCCCCGCATCGCTCTGACCGGCTTTCTCGGCTCCGAGAGCGCGTCCTTGTCGGACCTCTTCTCCGGACCGGCGGGCGTCTGGCAACTGGCGGCAGGGCTCACGCAACCCATCTTCCAGGGCGGTCGGCTCCTCGCCGAAGTGGAGGCAACCAAGGCCCGGCAGCGCCAGGCGGTGGCCCAGTACCGGAAAGCGATCCAGCAAGCCTTCAGCGAGGTGCGGGAAGCCCTCGCCCGCCAGACCCGCTCCCGGGAGATCTTTGAGGCGGAAGGCAGCCGCATGCAGGCCCTCACCGAGACCCTGCGGCTCGCCCGGGTACGCTACGCCCAGGGGCTCTCCAGCCAGTTGGAAGTGCTGGACGCCGAGCGCAGTCTCCTTGCGGCGGAATTGAGCCGCATCGACGCCCTGCGGGATCAGCGGGCGGCGGTGGCCGATCTGGTGAGAGCCTTGGGGGGCGGCTGGGGCGAGGCGGCCCGCCTTTCCCGAGCCCGTCCGTAACCCGGAACCTCCACGGCTATTCCGGGCCGCGCCGATCCGCGGTATGCTTGCCTCGGATCGCGATACGTCCATTCACATCGCGAAATTTGGGGCGCGGCTTCTTTGCGCTTAGCCGTCGTTTTTCCGCCGCAAGAGAGGATTCAATGACCCAATGGGTACGCTATGAGGCCGAAGGCCGCATCGGGTTCGGAACGCTGGAAGGGGAGGACATCGCGGAGCACGAAGGCGATCTCTTCGCCTCGCCCCGGCCTACGGGGAAGCGCCTGCCCCTTGCCGAGGTCAAGCTCCTCGCCCCCTGCGCGCCGGGCAAGATGGTGGCCCTGTGGAACAACTTCCACGCCCTCGCCGCCAAGCTCAAGGTGCCGGAGCCGCCCGAGCCCCTCTACCTGCTCAAGGCCAACAACTCGTTCCTCGCTCCCGGCGAGACCATTCGCGCGCCCCGGGCCTACGAGGGCAAGGTGGTGTTCGAGGGGGAGCTGGGGATCGTGATCGGAAAACGGGTGAGCGGCTGCAGCGAGGAAGAGGCCCCCCGCTACATCTTCGGCTACACCTGCGTGAACGACGTGACCGCGGCGGAGATCATCCAGAAGGATCCCACCTTCCCCCAGTGGGTGCGGGCCAAGGGCTACGACACCTTCGGTCCGTTCGGGCCGGCGATCGCCACCGGCCTCGACCCCCACCGGCTTACGGTGCGCACGATCCTCAACGGGGAAGAGCGGCAGAACTATCCCGTGTCCGACATGATCTTCGGGCCGCACCGGCTGGTGGCCCTCATTTCCCGGGACATGACCCTGGAGCCGGGGGACGTGATCGCCTGCGGCACGTCGGTGGGCGTGGGCTCCATGAAGCCGGGCAGCACCGTGGAGGTGGCGATCGAAGGGATCGGCATCCTCACCAACCGGTTCGAGTAAACCTTACCCGGCGCTTTCCTTGGCCAGGGCGGCGGCGATCTCCTCCAGCGCCTCGGCCTGGGCCTCGAAGCCCTCTTCCCGGGCGTGGTCGGCGATCACGGCGAGGCTCGCATTGCGCGCCAGGGCGTGCGCCAGGGCCCCGTCCGGGCGGGCCACCGCGTTGAGGCTGGCGAGAATGCGTTCGGCGCGCTCCTTGAGCTCTGTGTCCATACCCACGCCTCCCGCAACGGACAATCGTTAGACGGCCGGGCGGCGGGGGCGTTCCTTCCTCAGCAGACCCGAGAAAGGACCGGGTCCATCCCCGGGAATGAACGGCTCAGGGCGCTATGGGCTCCACTCGAACACGAGCTGGGCCCGCTTGCCCTGTGTAAGATCGACCCGCCGGGTGATGAGCTGACCGCGCACTTCCGCAACCACGGTGTAGCGGCCCTCCGGCAGCTTGGCCAGCAGGAAGGGCCCTTCGGCAGTGGTCTCCAGCAAGCTCTTACCTGCGGCATCCTGGATGCTCACCCGTACGTTAGCCAGGTAGTGCCAGGTGTTCGGGCCACCGCGCTCGACGAAAAGCAAGCTCAAGGGGTAGCGGTCCTGGACCCTCTTGATGGCGTCCGACTCCTCCTTGCCCACGCCCCCGGTGAGATAAGTTACGGACCCTTGAGATCTTTCCGGAGGAAGCGCGAACTCTTGGGCAGCGGCGGACGCCGCGACAAGCCCCAGAGCGAGGAGCCCGAAACCCGCAACTTTCTTACGCCTCATAACGAATTCTTCCTCTATAGCGACGGAAACCAACGGCTATCAGCGTCCCAGGACGCACTTCTGGTACAGGTCAGGGAATGCCCCTTCCGGGTCGTATCGAGTCTTCAACCGGTGGTAGGCCTCCCCCCCGTAGATCCGCCAGAACTCGTCCTCGGTGAAATATGACTCGGAATAGAGGGATTTGATTCCGCCCAGGGCCTGGACCTTCTTTTCGATGAGCCGGTTGTGGTATCCAGCAGGGAAGGCTTCGCGGCGCCTCACCACGTCCCAGAAGCCGAAGTTCACGTAAAGCTGCCCGGGACGCATGGGGTAGAGGGCGTAATCCCCCGAGTGCACCCGGATGGGGCAGATCCAGACGGGCAGAATGCCGATCTCGCCTAGGAAAAAGTCCAGGAACTCGGCGCAGCGCGACAGCGGAATGTCCACGTCCTGGATCACCGACTCGGTGTGCCAGCCCATCACCCGATTCAAGACCCGGGTGAGCCCCCAGCGGGCGTTCCAGCGCATGATGCGGGTGTAAGTCACCGAGTTGAGCCGGGACGGGCCGAAGACGAAGCGCCGCAACAGCGGGTTTTGGGCCCCCAGGTTCTTCGAGCACCAGAACCAGTCGGTGTCCCAACGCCACAGGTAGTCCCGCACCGTGAGGTAGTCCTCCGGCCGGCTGCGCAGCGAGCGGTAGTAGATGCGCTCGAAACGGTAGTCGCTCGCGTACGGCGCCTGGTCCACGAAACGGCCCAGGGTGAGAACCAGCTCGTCGCGCCCGAACACCACGCCGTCGATGAAGTCCGCATCTCCGTGGCATTCGCCCTCGAGCGCCTCGAAAAAGCGGCGGGCGTCGCCGAAGCGCCGATGCTCCAGGCGCACGTAGGGCTTGACTGGCACCGCCTTCACCTTGAGCCGCAGGGCGTAGCCCAGGGTGCCGTAGGAATTGGGGAAGCCGTAGAACAGGTCCCGGTGCTCGTTGTCCCGGCGGGCGATGACGACGCGCCTGTCCCCGGTCAAGACCTCCAGCTCCTCCACCGTCTCATGCACCAGCCCGTAGAGGAAGGCGCTGGATTCGATCCCCACGCCGGCCACGGCCCCTCCCAGGGTGATGGATTTCAACTGGGGCACCACGGCGGGCATCATGCCGCAGGCCAGGGCCGCGTCGGTCAGCCGCTCGTAGGTCACCATGCCCTCGGCTTCGATCAGGCCGGCCGCCGGGTCCACCCGCAGCACCGTGTCGAAGTCCGCCACGTCGAGGCGCTGCTTGGCTTGCTCTCGCCGGTCGCGAAACAGGTTGGACGTGCCCTTGGCCAGCCCCACCGGCCCCTGCCGGGACGCGAGCAGCGCCCGCAGCCGCTCCACCTTGGCCGCGTGGGTCGCGCCGTTCATGGGCTCGCTTCGCCCCGGTACAGGAAAGCCCGGCTCATGGGATAGGTGGTGGTGTTGCCCTTGGAGTACACGATCTGGAAGAGATGGGTGTACCCGTGGGGGGAGCGGAACATTTCCGCGCAGGAATAGAGATAGACCCGCCACTTGCGTCGAAAGCGCTCGTCGAACTTCCGGGGATCGAGGGCGTGGATTTCCTCCCAGTGGGCGTCGAAGCGCTCGGCCCAGGCGTCCAGGGTGAGGGCGTAATGGCGCCGCAGGTTCTCCACGTCCAGGATTTCGAGCCCGGCGCGTTCCATCGCCTCGATGGTCTCGGAGAGGGCCGGGATCCAGCCGCCGGGAAAGATATGGGCGCGGATCCAGTACTCGGTCTCGTAGCGTCCCACGTGGCCAATGAAATGCAGCACGCCGATCCCGCCAGGCTTCAGGCAATCGGCATGGGCGCGCACCACTTCCTCCAACTGGTCCCGCCCGGCGTGCTCCAGCACGCCGATGGAGCACACCTTGTCGTAGGTCCCCGGCACCTGGCGGAAGTCCGCCTCCACCGCCTCGATCTGGTCCTCAAGCCCCCGGCGGGCGATCTCCTCCCGCATGGCCTTGACCTGCTCGGGGGTCGTGTTGACGCCCACGCCGGTGACGCCGTAGCGCTCGTGGGCGTAGAAGAGAAAGCCACCCCAGCCGCAGCCGATGTCCACTACCCGCTCGCCGGGGGCGAGCCGCAGCTTGCGGCACACGTGCTCCAGCTTGTTCTGCTGGGCCTGCTCCAGGGTGCGAGTGCCCTCCTTCCAGTAGGCGCAGGTGTACATCATGTAGGGGTGGTCGAGCCAGAAGCGGTAGAACGCCGTCTCCAGGCCGTAGTGATAGCGGGCGTTGGCCTTGGCCTGCTCGACGGTGCGGTTACCGTAGCGCAGCTCGTGCCAGCGGTTGCGCGCTCGCACCAAGGGGCCCGGGCGGCGGTCGAACCCGCCCTCCATGCCGGCGCGGATGGCGAGCCTTAAGTCTCCCTCCAGCTCGATCTCCCGGTCGAAGTAAGCTTCCAGGAATCCCACGTGGCCGAAGAGGGCCGTGGCCCGCTCGGCGGCCCGGGTCTTGAAGGTGATGACAAACGCCGGGTCGTCGTCGGCCTGGTTTTCGTAGCTGGAGCCGTCGGCGAAAACCACCCGGAAGGGGATGGCGCTCTTCGCGCCCACCGCGGCGAAGACTCGTTTCAGCACACCCATGGCGCCCCGTCGAGGTTCAATTTCCCGTCCGGGCGGGAGCCGCGTCCACCACCCGCCCGCGGACCGGGTACTTGGGGTCGGTGTAACCGGGGGTGGAGGGATGCCCGGGAGGCACCCGGGCATCGAGAAAGGCTTCGTCCTCGGCGTCCAGCCGGTGCTCCAGGGCCCCCAGGTACTCCTGCCACTGTTCCAGCGTGCGCGGTCCGGCGAGCACGGAGGTAACCAACCGATTGGCCAGCACCCAGTTGAGGGCCCACTGACCGGCGCTCATGCCCTTGGCTTCGGCCCGAGCCTTGATTTCCTGGGCAAGGACCAAGGACTCGGGGCGGAATTCGGTTTGCATCATCCGCTCGTCGCGGCGTCCCGCCCGCGTCTCTTCGGGGGGCGCCTCCCCCGGCCGGTACTTGCCCGTGAGCACCCCCCGGGCGAGGGGGCTGTAGGGGACGACTCCCAGGCCTAGCTCGCCGCAGGCCGGCAGGATCTCCACCTCCGGCATCCGGTTCATGGCGTTGTAATAGGGCTGGCAGGCGACCGGTGGCGGAACGCCCATCTGCCTCGCCAGGCAAACCAGGGAGGCGATGCGGTAAGCGCGGAAGTTGGACACGCCCCAATAGCGCGCCTTGCCGGCGCGGATCAGGTCGCCGAGGGCGGCCAGGGTCTCTTCCTGGGGCGTATCGTAATCGTCCAGGTGCAGGTAGTAGATGTCCACGTAGTCCGTGCCGAGCCGGGCGAGGCTCGCCTCCAGGGCCACCGCCAGCCACTTGCGGGACAGCCCCCCGGCATGGACTTCGCCGCCCACCTTGTTCCCCACCTTGGTGGCCAGGACCCAGTGGTGGCGGTGGGGTTGGAGGAGCCGGCCGGTCAAGCGCTCCGACTCTCCTTTCCCATAGTTGTCGGCCGTGTCGATGAAGTTCACCCCCGCCTCGTAGGCCGAGGCGACGATGCGCGCCGCCTCGGCGGCGTCGGTGCGGTCGCCGAACATCATGGTGCCGAGGCACAAAGGCGAAACCTTGAGCCCGCTCTCTCCAAGGCGGCGGTAGATCATGGTGATCTGATGACAGGAAGGGGCCCGGCGGAGCGGGGCGCGGGGTATGTTATCCTATCGTCCCCGACGCACAAAAGCCCTCGCGCTCCCTGCCCCTCGACCGCGGCACGGGGTGCAGATGGAGTTTCAAGCAGACCATAGCCTTCTTTCCGCTCCAGGAGGCAGACAGTGAACACGGCCCGCTTTCGCACGTTCGTCCAGGAAATGACCCGCTTGGTGGAATCCGCCGGCGGCGACGAAGCCCGCCTCCTGGAAGAGGGGAGGAAGCTCCTCTCGGCCCTGGTGTCCCATGACGACTGGCTGCAGGAAGAATTCGCCCGGCCCCACCCCGATCACTACCAGCAATACCTGCTCCATTGCGATCCCCTGGAACGGTTCAGCGTGGTCTCTTTCGTGTGGGGCCCGGGCCAGGCGACGCCGGTCCACGATCACACGGTCTGGGGCATGGTAGGCATGATGCGCGGGGCGGAGCGGTGCCGGGAGTACGATTTCCAGGGGCCCGGGCGCCCCCTCGCGGCCGGTCACGAGCACCTCCTCCAGCCCGGCCAGGTGGACCTGGTGAGCCCCCGCATCGGCGACGTGCACCAGGTGTCGAACGCGCTCCAAGACCGCCCCTCGGTGTCGATCCACGTCTACGGGGCCAACATCGGCGCGGTGGCGCGCCACGTGTACGTGCCGGAGACGGGGGAAGCGAAGCCGTTCGTCTCGGGCTATTCCAACACCGCCCTGCCTAACATTTGGGATCGGTCGGCGGAAGTCCGCGTCTCCCTGGCCGCCGCATGAATCCGGGCGAACCGCTCCTCATCGCCCGCACCGAGGGCGTCGCGCGCTTGACCCTCCACCGGCCCCACAAGGCGAACGCCCTGGACGGCGCCCTGGTGGAGGCCCTGATCGCCGCGGTGGAGGCGGCGGCGGGCGACGGCACCCGGCTCCTGATCCTGGACGGCAGCGGCGAGCACTTCTGCGCCGGCTTCGACTTCAGCGACTTCGAAAGCCAGACCGAGGGCGACCTGGCGCTGCGGTTCCTGCGCATCGAGACCCTGCTCCAGGCCATCTATCACGCCCCCTTCCAGACCCTCGCCCTGGCCCACGGCCGCAACTTCGGCGCCGGCGCCGACCTGGTGGTGGCGTGCAGTCGGCGGATCGCTTCCCCCGAGGCCACCTTTCGCATGCCGGGCCTGCGCTTCGGCGTGGTGCTGGGCACCCGCCGGCTCGCGCACCGGGTCGGCCCGGAAGAGGCGCGGCGGCTCTTGATCGAGAGCCGCACCTTCGGCGCCGACGAAGCCATGGACACGGGATTTCTGAGCCGCATCGCCGCCCGGGACGAGTGGGAGGACCTGATCGCCGAGGCGGCGCGGGAGGCCCGGGCCTTGCCCCTGGAGAGCGCGGCGCGGCTCAACGCCCTGACGGTGACCGAGAGCCGGGACGCCGACATGGCGGAGCTCGCCCGTTCCGTCGGCCGGCCGGGCCTCAAGGCGCGCCTCCGAGCGTTCCGCGCTGAAGGCTGAAAGCGCCTCCGTGGCTAATATCTTGTTGATCGAGGACGTCATGAGCGAAGCAATACCGACGACCATGCAGGCAGTGGAGATCAAGGAAGCCGGTCCCCCCGAGACGTTGATCCTGACCACTCGGCCGGTGCCGCAGCCCCAGGCCGGGGAAGTACTCATCCAAGTCGCCGCGGCCGGGGTGAACCGACCCGACGTGCTCCAGCGCCAGGGCAAGTATCCTCCCCCGCCCGGCGCCTCCGACCTGCCGGGCCTGGAGGTGGCGGGCACCGTCGTCCAACTGGGCAACGGCGCGGCTCCCTGGCGGGTGGGGGACCCGGTGTGCGCCCTGTTGGCAGGCGGCGGCTACGCCGAGTACGTGACGGCCCCTGCCGCCCAGTGCCTGCCCGTCCCCAAGGGCTTGACCCTGACGGAAGCGGCCTCCCTCCCCGAGACCTTCTTCACCGTATGGCACAACGTGTTCGAGCGGGGTCGCCTAAAACCGGGCGAGAGCTTTCTGGTCCAGGGGGGCACGAGCGGCATCGGCGTCACCGCCATCCAGATGGTGAAGGCCTTCGGCCACCGGGTGTTCGCCACCGCCGGCTCCGACGAGAAATGCGCCGCCTGCGTCAAGCTGGGGGCGGACCGGGCCATCAACTACAAGACCGAGGACTTCGTCCAGGTGGTGCACCAGGAGACCGGAGGCCGCGGCGTGGACGTGATCCTGGACATGGTGGGTGGGGACTACATCCCCCGGGAGCTGAAGGCCCTCGCCGACGACGGGCGTCTGGTGCTGATCGCCTTCCTCGGCGGCGCCAAGGCGACGGTCAACTTCGCCGAGGTGATGCTGCGCCGGCTCACCATCACCGGCTCCACCCTGCGGGCGCGGCCGGTGGACGTGAAGGCGGCCATCGCCCGGGCCCTCCAGGAGAAGGTCTGGCCCCTCATCGAGGCGGGCAAGATCAAGCCGGTGATCCACGCCACCTTCCCTCTGGCGCAAGCCGCCCAGGCCCACGCCCTCATGGAAAGCGGCACCCATATCGGCAAGATCGTCCTCGTAGTGGAGCGTTAGCCGCCGGCGGGCTTCCTGGAGGAACGGCGATGAATCTGGCCTACCTGATCGAATTGGGCATGGGCATCGACCAGCACGGCCAAGACGTCACCGTGGCCGCGGTGCGAGCAGTGGAAGATGCGATCCGGCGCAACGCCATGCCCGGGCTCAAGGCTCTGCTGCCCGGGGGAGACTTCCGGTCCATGGAAGTGGAAGTGACCCTGGCGCTGCCCTGCGACCGGGACAAGCTGGACGTGGAGCGGGTGCGCCAGGCCCTGCCCTACGGGCGCGTGACGGTTCAGGTGGTGGACGGCGGCATGCTGGTGCCCAGTGGCACTGTGCTGCCGGAAAAAGGCGACACCAGCGACCTGATGATCGTGGTAAACGCCGCGGTCAAAGTGGGGTTCTGAGGCTCCGGGGCGATGGTGCGATTCGCGTTCCCGGGCGCTGCCCGCCACCTCGGGCGGCATCGGGGGGAACCGTTCGCCCGGCTGTATTTCGCCCTTGCGCTTTTTCCCCTTCCCCCATGAGACGAAACCGCTTACTCCCCGCCGCCCTCCTCCTGGCGGCGGCGCTGGCGGTACTGGCGGGCCTGGCCGTTCTCGGTCCGGAATGGGGCCCGGCGCGGGAGAACGCTCCCTTTCCCGAGGTGAGCCTCGCCGAGCTTCCCCTCGAGGCCCGGCAGACCCTGGCCCTCATCCGGCAGGGAGGACCCTTTCCCTACGCCAAGGACGGCACGGAATTCCGCAACCGGGAAGGGCGCCTGCCCCCCAACCCCCCCGGCTACTACCGGGAATACACCGTGCCCACGCCCGGGGCGCGGGACCGGGGCGCCCGGCGGATCGTGATGGGAGCCCAGGGGGAGGCGTACTATACCGGCGACCACTACCGCAGCTTCATGCGCATCCGGGAATGAACCCCGCCGATCTGGACCGGGCCGAAGTCTCTGGGGTCTATCGAGTCGCCGACCCCGCTGCCCTGCCCCGGCTGCTCTCCGCCGCCCACGAGCGGGGCTACCGGGTCTGCACCCTGGATCTGGACGGCGTGGCAACCAAGGAGGAGCTCCTCTCCCGCGCCGCCCAGGCGCTCCAGTTCCCCTCCTATTTCGGCGGCAACTGGGACGCCTTTGAGGAGTGCGTGAACGATCTCGCTTGGCTTCCCGCGCGGGGGTACGTGCTGCACGTGATCCGGCCGGAAGGCCTGGCCCGCCAGGCACCCGAGACCTTCACGACCCTGCTCGGCATCCTGCAGGAGGCCGCGGGGCAATGGAAAGCCGCCGGCACCCCCTTTGTCGTCCTGGTGGAGGACGGGGGAAACTTCACTTTCGGCCCGGGGATCAGCCCCATATAATGAGCCGGATACGTGGACCAGGAACGCTTTTCCTCCGTTTCTGCGCCGCACGG
Organism: Pelomicrobium sp. P1; assembly: GCF_052805615.1. NCBI lineage: Bacteria > Pseudomonadati > Pseudomonadota > Hydrogenophilia > Pelomicrobium > Pelomicrobium sp. P1. The sequence continues at coordinate 112,518 of NZ_JBRBEM010000007.1, read as the reverse complement.
GCTTGTAAGGGCGACAACGGAGTTTCCGGGTAGCGGCCTATTCCATGAACTTAAGCACCGTATTCACCAAGAGCGCCAAAGGGGTCATGGAGCTCTCCAGCCGAGCGAGCCGGCTTCCCCGAGACTTGATGAAGGTGCTGAGGCTCGTGGACGGCAAGTCGACGGTGCGTCAGCTCGCCGAGGCCGCGGGCTTAAGCCCCGCGAGCCTGCTGGCGACGATGGAAAAGTTGGAGAAGGAAGGCTACGTCAAGGAGTTCGCCCCCGGCGGCGCGAGCCAGGCCACCAATGCCAGGCCTGGAACCGCCCCGCCGCCGGAAGACGAGGGCGAGTCCCTGGACTTCACCATCATCCTCAATACGGGGCCCCTTAGACCCAGGTCCGCCGAGGCGGACGCGGGCCGCCGCGCCAGAGAAGAAGCGCAACGGCGCGCGAGAGAGGAAGCAGCAGCCCGGGCCCGGGAGGAGGCGGAGCGACGGGCCCGCCTGGAAGAGGAGGCGAAAGCCCGGGAAGAGGCGGCGCGCCAGGCGCGGCTCGCCGCCGAACGGCGCGCCAAAGCCGCGGCCAGCGCTCGGCGGGAGGCGGACGGCGCGGCCCGGGTTCTGGCCGATACCCAGCGCCGCCTGGACCAGGTCGCCACCGCCCTGGCGAAAGCCCGCGCGGAGGCGGATCACCACGGTAAGCATCTCGCCGAGCACAAGGCCAAGAGCGAAGCTCCTGGAACCGGGTCCCAGGGGAAACTGCAGGCCCTCGCCAGCGCCATCGCCGCAGCCCAAGCCAGGGCCCGGGCCCTCTCCACCGCCATCGAGCAGGCTTCCTCCCAGGCCCAGCTCCTGGCCCTGGCGTGCGGGCACGCCGAAGTGCGCCTCGCCGCCCTGGAGCGGGCGTTGGAAGCCGCCGACGAGAAGCAAAAAGCGGAACTCGGCCAGGCGCGGGGCGCGACCGAGGAACAGCTTAAGGACTTGCAGGAGGCCCGCGACACGGCCGATCGGGTGGTCCAGGCCCTGACCCGAGCCCAGGCCGAGGCGCTGGCCGAAGGGAAAACTCTGGCGGAGGCCCGGGCCCGGATCGAAGCCGAGGCGGCCGCCCGGGCCGAGCGCGCGGCAGCCGCCCTCGCCCAAGCCGAGCAGGAGGCGATCGCCCGCGAAGCGGCGCGCCAGGCGGTAGAAAAACAGCGTCCGGAGACGGCTCAAGCCCTGGAGCGGGCCGAGACGCTGGCGCGGGAACTGGCTCCCCTGGCAGCCCGGGCCCAGAGCCGGGACCTGTCCCCGGAAGACCAGGCCCAGGCGGCCGAGGCCGCCGCGACCCAGGCCCGAACCTGGGCCGAGGCCCTGGCTAGCGCCGCTTCTGGGCTGGAGGCCATGATCCCTGCATTGCGCGAGGCCCTCGCCCGGGGACGGAATCAGGCCGCCGCTCTCGAAGAGGCCATTGGAGAGAACGAAGGGGACACCGAGCCCCTCCGAGAGACCCTGCAGCGGGTCCAAGCCGAGACCGCCGCCTTGGACCAGGAACTCACCACCGTGGCCGCCCGGCTCGATGCCCTTCACTGCACCCGCGCCCAGGCGATGGCAGAGACGGAGGCGTTCGCCGATCTCGCCGCCCACGCCCGGGCCGAGGCCGAGCGGTTGGCCCGAGAGGAAGCGGAACGGCAGGCGAGAGAAGAGGCGGAGCGGCAAGCCCGTGCAGCGGCCGAACGCCACGCCCGGGAAGAGGAAGAACGCCAGCGCCGGGAAGAGGCCGAGCGGCTGGCCCGGGAAGAAGCGGAACGAAGGGCGCGGGAAGAAGAGGAGAGCCGGCGCCAGGAGCGGGAGCGCCTCACCCAGGAGGCCGCAGAACGCCAGGCGCGGGAAGCGGCGGAACACCGGGCCCGCGAAGAGGAAGAAAGGCGGCGGGAAGAGACGGAGCGCCTCGCCCGAGAAGAGGCAGAACGACGGGCCCAGGAGGAAGTGCAACGACACACCCGGGAAGCGGCCGAGGGGCAAAGGAGGGAGCAAGCGGAACCCGAGGTCCAGGAGGAAGGGCGCCCTCAGGAAGCGCCGGAGCCCTTCCCCCAGGAAACGGCCGCGCAGGAAAAGGCGAAACCCCAGGCCCAGGAAGAAGATGAACGGCGCTCCCCGCCGAAAGCCGAGCGCGGCGCCCCGGAGGTCTCCCCCTCCGCGACGGAGGACACGGCGGCCCTCGCCGCCCTGGGCATCGAAGTGGTGGACGCCAAGCTGTTCAACCCCGAGACCACCCAGCAACTGCCCAGCGCGGCCCAACTGGAGCGGGAGCTGGAACAGGAGGCCCAGGAGCGAGCCCGCAAACAGCGAGAGGAGGACGAACGCCTGCGGCTGGAGGCGGAGCGCCAGCGCCTGGAAGCCGAGGAACGGGCGCGCCAGGAGGCGTTGTTCCGAGCCCAGGCGGAAGCCGAACGGGCCCTGTGGGCCGAAGCCGAAACCCGCACCCCGTCGGTGCCTTCCACCGTGCCCGCGACTGAAGGGGAATCCGCACCTTTGTCCGCTGGCGAAGCGGTGTCCGCCCCACCCCGGCCCCGCCGCCGGAACGTGGTCCTGGGGCGATGGGTCGGCCTCGGCGTCGCGGTGACGGTAGCGGGCGCCGTAGCCCTCGCCCACGTGCTTCCCTGGGAATTCGCCGTGCCCGCCGCCCAGGCGGTCCTCTCGGCCAGGCTGGGAGAGCCGGTCAGGGTGGAGGAAGTGCACGGAGCCCTCTTCCCCGCGCCCCAACTACGCCTGCAGGGCATCAAGGTGGGCAGAGACGGGGCCCTCACCGCGGAGGCCCTCACCGTGGCGGGGTTCGCCGGGCTGCTCGGCCGCGGCGACGAGATTTCCGCCGTCCGGATCGAAAACGTCGCCTTGAGCGCTGCCGCCCTGGAACGCCTCAAGGCCTGGAACCGGCCGGTGGCCGCCGGCGCCGGGACTGCCCTGGAAAGGATTTCGGCCCGCCAGGTGCGGCTGGAGGGGGCGGGGATGGAAGTCCCGCCCTTCGACGCCGAGCTGTCCTTGGCTTCCGACGGCACGGTGCAGCACATCGCCGTCCGGGCGGTGGATGGAAACTTGAGCGGGGAGATCGTGCCTTCGGGCGGCGGCCTCAAGATCCAGGCCAACGGCCGGGTCTGGAAAGCGCCCCTCGGCGGACCCCTCGTCTTCGAGAACCTGCAGGTCAAGGCCACCGCGGCGCCCGGCCGGCTGGAGGTGGAGCAGTTCGACGCCCTGCTCTACGGCGGCCGCATAGTGGGCAGCGGCGCCCTCGCCTGGAACGGCGTCTGGACGGCACGGGGCGAGGCCGAGCTGGTGAGCGTGGACCTTGCCGCCCTGCTATCTGCCTACTTGGGCGATGCCCCGGTCACCGGCACCCTCAAATCCCGGATGCAGCTCGAGCTCGAGGGGCAGAGCCTGCATAGCCTATTCGACGCGCCCCGGGTGAGGGGCGACTTCGTCGTGGAACGGGGCGCGCTCACCGGCGTGGATCTCTCCAAGGCTCTACGGGGGGACGCCGCCGCATCCTCCCGGGGCGAGACCGCCTTTCAACAGCTCGCCGGTTCCATGGCCCTCGCGGGGAACCGCTACGAATTCCGCAACCTGAGGCTTGCCGCCGGCATCCTGAGCGCGGCCGGCATGCTGGATGTGGCTCCCGACCGCTCCCTTTCGGGGGGCGCCCAGGTGGAGATCCGCTCGGAAACCAATCCGCTGCGCGGCTTCCTAGTGCTAAAAGGCACCGCGACCCAGCCGGTCGCCCGGCCCTAGCCCGGGCTAGAGTTTTACGCTCGGGTTGAGGCTGTAGCGCCCGGTCAGGGTGGCCTTCCCTAGCACGTGCCCCTCGATCGCCCGCAGCACGTCCGGCCCCCGGAACACGCCTTCCACCGGGCAGCGGTCCACGTCCAGGGCATACAGGGTGAAGACGTAGTGATGGACCCGGGTGTCGTTCCACGGAGGGCACGGTCCGTCGTAGCCGAAGTACTGCCCCTCCATGTCCTTGTCGCCGGCGAACCAGGCCGTGTAGTCGTTTAACCCCTGGCGCGTTCCTCGCGGGCCTTCCGGGCCCTTCTTGCCCCGAGGCGTGACCCCATCGGAGAACTCGCCCTTGGCGATGGGCGCGGCATCCGGTTTCAGGTCTACCAGCACCCAGTGAAAGAAATCCACCCGGGGCAGATCGGCCGGGATGACGCGCCCCTCCTTGTTCACGTCGTCGGGCTTGGAGGGCACGTCGTAGTCGTGGCAGATGAGCACGAGGGAGCGGGTGCCCGCAGGCAGATCGCTCCAGGAAAGATCGGGATTCTTGTTGCCGCCCAGCTTGACGTGGCTCGTCGGGTCGGGCGCGCAGAAAGCGCATTCGGCAGGGATCTTCTGCTGATCGGCAAAGCTTTGGCTGCTGAGCTTCACGGCATCATCCTCCCGGTCAAGAGACGCGCGGCACCAGGTCGTATTTAAATGTGGGGTCCCCCACCTCGTCAACGAGGAGGGAATCCGTGGTGATCAGCGACGCCGGTTCCGCCAGGAGCCGGCGCACGAAGTTGGGAAGCGCGAATCCGGCCCGGTAGACGGCGCCGTTCACGTACTGCAAGTCCTTGAGCTTCCGCTCGGCGATCCTCTTTTCCACCTCGGCCTCGGAGAGGGCGAGGGGGTCCACCGCCTCGGAGGCGGTCGCCATGCCCCACCAGGCGCAATAGATCGGCACGTACACCAGGTAAGGTCGCACGAGGGGGAAGACCGCCCTCAGGGTCGCCACGATGCGCTGGTACGCCCGAGGCCGGGTGATCGGCGACTCCACGTGCAGGGTCAGTACCCCGCCGGGATTCAGGATGCGCTTGCAGGATTCGTAGAACTCCCGGGTATAGAGCTGCACCGAGGGGCCCAGCGGATCGGTGAGGTCCAGGGCCACCAGGTCGAAGCGCTCGTCCGTGCGCTCGACGAAGGCCTTGCCGTCGCCGATCATCACGCTCAAGCGCGGGTCGTCGAAGGCGCCCCGATGCACCTTTTCCAGGTATTGCCTGGAAGCCTGCACCACGCCCCGGTCCAGCTCCGCCATCACCACCCGTTGCATGGTGGGATACTTGAGCAGCTCCTCCGACGAGCCCCCGTCGCCGCCGCCGATCACCAGGGCGGAAGCGGGCCCGGAATGGGCAAGAGCGCCCACGTGCACCAGGTTCTCGTGGTAGAAGAACTCGTCGCGCTCGGTGGTCATCATGACCTTGTCGAGCAGCAGCATGCGCCCGAACATGGGCGTGTCCACCACTTCCAGGTCCTGGTATTCGGTGCGGAAACGGGCGATGGTCTCGGTCACCCGCACCGCGCAACCGTAATCGGGATTGAGCAGCTCGATGTGGAACCGCCCCTGGACTTTCTCGGTCATGGCGTATCGACGCGGCTAGCGGCCTTATTCGCGCTCCACCGAGCGCACGCGGGGCTCGTCCGGACGGAACGTGTCCACCAGCGCGTCGAACAGCTTGTGCGCCTTGTGGCGGTTGTCGCTGGTGTAGTTGCACACGAACACGTCCACCGTGACGTAGCGCTTTTCGGGCCAAGTATGGACGGAGAGATGGGATTCGGCGAGCACCACCATGCCGGTCACGCCGCCGTCGGTGCCGAACTGGTGGAAATAATCGCCGACCGGGGTCAGGCCGGCTTCCGCCACCAACCTCAAGCAGTGCTCCCGCAGCAGATCGGCGCTGAAGAAGTACCGATCCTCCCCTTTGCAACCGTACAGGTCGCCGAGCAGATGCAGGCCTTTCGGTCGTGGCTCCGGCTCGAGCGCCTTTGCTGCTGCAAGCCCCATAGCACCCTCCTTCAGTACACAAGTAGAACCGTTTCACGGGCGCAGGCGACGCCTTTGCCCCCCCATGGAACAGCTTTACCCGCCTCCCGTAAGGTGGTTGGCAGCAAAGCGGAAAGCGGAGCATTTTAGCAAAATCGCGCGGGGATTCAATAGAAACGGACGCGTCTCAGCCGTTCTCTTGCGCCGCAGCGCGAAGCCAGAAGGTGACCGGCCCGTCGTTGACCAAGTGCACCTGCATGGCGGCGCCGAAACGGCCGGCGGCCACCCGGGGATGGACCGCGCGAGCGCGCGCGAGCAGGTAACCGAACAGCCGCTTCGCCTCCTCGGGTAGCGCGGCCGGCGTGAAGCTCGCCCGGGTGCCCTTGCGGGTGTCCGCCGCCAGGGTGAACTGGGGCACCAGCAGGAGCCCGCCCCCCACGTCGGCGAGACTCCGGTTCATGCGTCCTTCCCCGTCGGGAAACACCCGGAAGCCGAGCAGACGCTCAAGCAGCCGGTCGGCCTGGGCTTCGGCGTCGCCCCGCTCCACGGCGACGAACACCGCGAGCCCGGGGCCGATCTCGCCCACGGTCTGTCCGTCCACCATCACGCGGGCCGAGCTCACCCGCTGCAGCAATCCGATCACGTTCCGGACTCCGGCGCGACGGAATTCCCCGTCCGGCCTCTTACCAGCCGGAAGTCATGCGGCGCGGGCTCCAGTTCTCGACCGCGATCTTTAGCTCCTCCACCGCGCCGGCCCCCAGCGCCTGCGCCGCCCGCTCCTGGATCTGCGCCGCCTTGTCCTTTTCCTCCTTCGGGAGGAGGAACTGGGTGAGGGCCAGGGACGCCCAGAAATAGGCTTCCCGCATGTCCACCGGTGCGCCATCCGAGGCGTAGATCTCGGCGAGCTGAACCTGGGCCTGGCCGTGGCCCTGCTCCGCGGCGCGCAGCAGCCACTTCACCGCGGTCTCCACGTCGGGCTGCGTCCCCTTGCCTTCCAGGTACATCATGCCGGCGGCATACTGGGCCTCGGGCACTCCCAGCTTGAACCAGTTGCGGGCGAGCCACGGTTCGCCCGCCCATTTGAACAGCTTGAGCGCTCTGGGCGGATCGGGTTCGACGCCTTCCCGCCCGTCCCGCAGGATCAGCCCCAGCTCGTAGGCGGCGAGCACGTTGCCCCAGTTAACGGCCCTCTCCAGCCGCCTGACCACCTCCTGCGGCGTCGGCTGGGAGAGGGCGCGCTGCACCTCTTCCTCAAGCACTTGTTGGGCCAGCGCCGCCGGGACGACGAGCAGCGCCGCCATCGCGATCAAAAGCCTTTTCATCATGAGATAGCTCCTCCTCCTGGATAGGAAACCGCGAAAACAACCGCCCTACTGCCTGTTCGACCGCAAGAGGGGCGCCCTGTTCTGCAGGCCGCTGACAACGCCGCCACCGCGGATATACCATGAGCTTTTCGACTGCCGCCCCGTTTGCCCATGCTCATCGCCCAGGTTAGCGACTTGCACGTGGGCCGCCCCGGCGAACGCGTGGGCGGCCGGGTGGACACGGCCGATTGCCTGCGCCGCTGCGTCGCCCGGCTCAACCGGCTCACCCCGCGTCCGGACCTGGTGGCGTTGACGGGGGATCTGGTGAACGCGGGCGATCCCGAGGAGTACCGACACCTGCGTTCCCTGCTCGAACCTTTGGAGCTGCGCTGGGTGCTGATTCCCGGAAACCACGACCACCGCGGCGCGCTGCGGGCTGCGTTCAAGGATCACGCCCACCTGGGACGGGATCCCGATTTCATCCACTACGTGATCGACGATTTCCCGGTGCGCCTGGTGTTCGCCGACACCCTGGACCCGGGGCGGGAGGAAGGGCGCCTGGACGCGGCCCGGCTCGCCTGGCTGGAGGCGCGCTTCCAGGAAGCGCCCAACACGCCCACTATGCTCTTTATGCACCATCCGCCCTTCGCCAGCGGGCTGGACGCCATGGACCGGACGGGTTGCGCGGGAGCGGAAGCGCTGGCGGCGCTCCTGCAACGCAATCCCCAGGTAGAGCGGGTGTGCTGCGGGCACCTGCACCGCCCGGTCTTTGTGCGCTGGGCAGGCACCTGCGGTTGCGTCGCGCCGAGCTGCGCCCATCAGCTCGCCTTGGACTTGCGGCCCGGCGCATCAACGGGCTTCGTGTTGGAGCCGCCGGCCTTTCTGCTGCACCTGTGGCGTCCCGGGGTGGGCCTTGCGACCCACCTCTGCTTGGTGGACCCTTTTCCCGGACCGTATCCCTTTTCTATGAGCCTCCGGTCAATGGTTGACGAACCATAGACCGCTCTCGCGGGCGTCGGGCTAGTGGTCCTCGAGACGGGTGAAGGTGTCCTCGGCCGGCTCCCCCGTCTCCGGTTCGATCCAACCCGAAATCCCCAGCTCGGCTTCCACCTCCTCCAGGCTCTCGGGCGTCTCCATGTCCGCGTCGGCGTTGTATTCCATGTCCCGGATGGCCTCCAGCAGCGTGGGGAACGGACCGAACACTTCCTCCGTTTCCTTGTCCTGCCAGTAAAAGCCGTCCGGGCGCTCGATGATGCGGGTCTTGTCGTAATCCGGCGGGGTTTCGGGGATCGGCGCCTTCATGGGATCCTCCTCGACCTGTTCTCAAGGCGAGTACCGTTATCAAAGCACCAGCGCCGCTCAATTGCAACCCTGATCAGTGCTGCGCCGCGTCCGCGAGACGCGCGGCGAGGGCCAGCGCGTCCCGGGGGGCGGCCCCCGCATCCGTGTTGTCGAAATAGACGTGCACCGTCCGCCCCTCGCCGAGCCAGGCGGCGATGCGGGCCGCCCAGGCATCCAGCGCCCGGGGCGCGTAGCGCGACGCGTAGGTGCGCGTGTGGCCATGCAGCCGCACGTAGATGAGCTCGGCGGTCACCGCTTCCCACATGGGCCAGTCGGCGGCGTCCGACAGGCAGTTGGCCACCCGGTGGCTGGCCAAGAGCTCCGCCACGTCGTCCCGAAACCACGAGGCATGGCGAAACTCCACCGCGTGCCGCGCCTCCCCCCAGCAGTCGATGGCCGCCAGGAAATCTTCCAGCCGCCGCTTCTCCCAGGGCAGGGAGGAAGGCAACTGCCACAGCACCACGGAAAGCTTGGATCCGAGGGCGCGCAGGTTCCGGCGCTGGCGCTCCAGGGACTGGGGGGGAAAGGCGAGCCGTTTCACGTGGGTGAGATAGCGGTGCGCCTTGACGCAGAAGCGGAACGCTTCCGGCGTCTCGTCCCTCCAGGCGGCGTAGGTGGCCGGGCGGATCTCGTGGTAAAAAGAAGCGTTCACCTCCACCGCGCCGAAGCGCCTGGCGTAATGGGCCAGCCAGGCCCGCCGGGGCACGCCCCGGTAGAACCCCGTGGCCCAAGCGGCGTAGTTCCAGCCGCTGGTGCCCACGTACAGCCGCCCGCTCACCGGGCCCTCCTCGCCGGGGCCCGGGAGCCCGCCGCCTGGAGCAGCCCGTGGGCCTCGCCCGTGGCCCGCAGCCGGGCGCATTGCGCAGGCGTGAGCTCCCGATTCTCGGGAGCGGTTTCGTCCCGCATGAGATTGCCGGGCAGATCCACGTGCTCGCCGCTGTCCATGAGCACGTGGGCGAGCTCGTGGGCCAGGGCGATGCCCGGGTCCCGGATCCCTTCGGTGATCCACACCGTGTCCTGCAGCTCTGGCCGTCCCTGGCTGTTGGCGCGGCCGATGGCCTCGGCGTCGAAGGCGATCCGCTGGCGGGTATCCCGGACGAAGTAGACCGTGGGCTTGGGATAGCCGAGCCGCCGGGCGAGCTCCCGCGAGGCGGGCACGTGAAAGTCCTGGTAGCGCTCCGGCACCTCCACCCGATGCAGGGCGATTCTCGGGATCGCCACGCCGCACTGGGCTAGGACGGCGGCGGCGGTCTCGGCGGCCTGGGCGATGCGTGCCTGGTTCCAGCGGCTGCCGGCCAGGTGGACGAAGGTGGGCTCCAGGACCAGCACCGGCTCGCGGCCCGGGAGCGGGATCCCGGAAGAGCGAGGATAGAGCACGGCGGTGCCCAGCCAGCGGGGCTCGTCTCCGGCCCCGGGGGCGGCCCAAGGGAGGCAGAGGGCAATCGCCAGGCTCATCGACGCGATGCCGCGCGCGGCCCGGCCGTAAGTGGCGCGCGCTCGATTCATGTTCGGTTAATATACGGCGCGGCGGAAGGCGGAATGGCGGAAAGCATCGATTGCGCGGTGATCGGCGCGGGCGTCGTCGGCCTGGCGGTCGCCCGGGCCCTCGCCTTGGCGGGCCGGGAGGTCGTCGTGCTGGAGGCGGCCGGCGCCGTCGGCACCCAGACCAGCTCGCGCAACTCGGAAGTGATCCACGCCGGAATCTATTATCCGTCCGGCAGCCTCAAGGCCCGGCTCTGCGTGGAAGGGCGGGAGCGGCTCTACCGTTTCTGCGCCGAGCGCGGCGTGCCCCACCGGCGCCTCGGCAAGCTGATCGTCGCCACCCGGGATTCGGAGGTGGAGACGCTGGAGCGCTATCGCGCCAACGCCCTGGCGAACGGGGTCCAGGACCTGGAATGGCTGGACGTTCGAGGGGTCGCGCGGCTCGAGCCCGCGGTGCGCTGCGTCGCCGCCCTCCATTCCCCGTCCACCGGCATCCTGGACAGCCACGCCTACATGCAGGCCCTGCAGGGGGAGGCCGAGCACCACGGCGCGGTGATCGCCCTGCGCAACCCGGTGCGCTCGGGTCGCGTGTTGCCCTCGGGCATCGGGCTGGAAGTGGAGAGCGGCGGCGAGGCGGTGACGCTCACGTGCCGGGCGGTGGTGAACTGCGCGGGGCTCACGGCCCCCCGGGTGGCCCGCTCCATCGAGGGTATGCCCCTTGAGCGCGTACCGCGGGAGTGCTACGCCAAGGGCCATTACTTCGTCCTCAAGGGCCGCTCCCCCTTTGATCGCCTCATCTATCCGGTGCCGGAGCCCGGGGGGCTGGGCGTGCACGTGACCCTGGACCTGGGCGGCCAGGCGCGCTTCGGCCCCGATGTGGAGTGGGTCGATGCCATCGACTACGGCTTCGACGCGAGCCGGGCCCGGCGCTTCTTTGAGGCCATTCGCCGCTACTACCCGGCGCTGCCGGAGGATGCCCTCCTGCCCGGCTACACCGGGATCCGGCCCAAGATCGCGGGTCCCGGAGAACCGGCGGCGGATTTCCTCATCCAGGGCCCCGAAACCCACGGTGTGCCGGGCCTGGTCCACCTGTTCGGCATCGAGTCGCCGGGACTCACGGCCTCGCTAGCCATCGCCGAGCGGGTGGCGGCCGCGATCGCCCAGTAGCGCAGAAACCTCAATAGCCCACGCTCCCGCCCGCCACGTCCACGGTTACGTGGGGCCGGCCGAAGAGGACCGCGACGGCGCGCGCCAGCTCTCGGGCCCAGGCGGAGTTGCGCTTGAACTCCTCCGGGCCGGCCGACCTGGCGAGGAACAACACCTTGTCCGCGGCCAGGGCCTTGCCCACCGGGTTGAAGCCCTCGTCGCCCCCTTTGGCGAGCTCCCCGTCCAGCCAGCGATGGGCGGCTTCCGCCGTGAGCCCCGCCGTCTCCGCCTCGTGGACGCGCAAGCGGTACTCCTCGCCCTCGCCGAAACGCACCGTGACGTTCTGGATCATGGGGTTTCCACCTCCCGATGGGGATTGTAGCCTGGAGCGATCCGGCGCGCGTCAGGTGTCACCCTCGGTGATCTCCCGCAAGCGGGGGAGGACCTGCTCCGCCGCGCGCCGCCCCGCCGCCATGGCTTCCTCCCCCCGGTGGAACTCCATGAGCCCGATGTGGGCCAGCCGCGGGGCGATCATCAGGTCGGCGGGCTCTCCCGCCAGGCGGCTGCGGGTGATGCGCACCTGCATGATGTTGATGCTGGAGGCGATCACCTCCAGCATGGACGGGCCGGCCTCGGGGCTGCCGGCGGGCATGAAGTCCAGTGCCGCCAGGCTTTCCCGGATGCGCTGGAGCCAGGAGTCCGGCTCGGCCCTGGCGGCCGCGCCGGGGCGCGGCCGCCGCAGGTGCCGGCCCAGGAGGTCGGCGTTCAGGTCCACCGCGATCACGATGTCCGCCCCCATGGCCCGGCACAGGGAGACGGGCACCGGGTTCACCAGGCCCCCGTCCACCAGGATGCGGCCGTCGCGTTGCACCGGCGTGAACAGCCCCGGAAGGGCGATGGAAGCCCGCACTGCATCCATCACCCGGCCCTCCCGCAGCCACACTTCGTTGCCGGTTTCCAGGTCGGTGGCCACCGCCCCGTAGGCCCGGGGGAGATCCGCGATGTCGGCGTCGGCGAAGTTTTCGCGGAAGAATTCCACCAGGCGCTCGCCTTTGATCAGCCCGCCCACCAGGCTCACGTCCAGAAAGCCCACCACCGTCTGCCAGGTGAGGCCGCCGACCCAAGCGGCCAGATGGTCGAGCTCTCCTTCCACATAGGCCGCGGCCACCAGCGCGCCGATGGAGGTTCCGCACACCACCTCCGGCTCCACGCCCGCCCCCTCTAGGGCCCGGATCACGCCGATGTGGCTCCAGCCCCGGGCCGAGCCGCTGCCCAGAGCGAGGCCGATCTTGGGTTTGCGCGGACTGCTCATGGAATATCCCCGCGGCACGTTACCGGTGCGCCTGCGCCCTGTCTAGGAACTCCCCGAGGGCACGCTGCCACTCGGGCCGGACGAAGAAGAAAGCCTCGTTGTGACCGCCTGTCAGCTCGAGAAAACGCTTCGGTTCGGGCGCCGCGGCGTACAGCCGCTCGCCGTGGCGAAACGGCACGATCTCGTCTTCCCGGCTGTGGGCCACCAGCACCGGGCAAGAGACCGCCTTCAGGTAATCTTCCGTCGGATAGCGGATACGGGCAAGCCACTTGACCGGAAGCCACGGGTAGACGTCCTGGCCCAATTCGGGCACCGAGACGAAGCCCGAGTGAATCACCAGCGCCAGGGGCCGGGTGCGGGCGGCGAGCCAGGCCGCCACGGCCGCGCCCAGGGATTCGCCGAAGAGCACCACGTCCCCGGGGGCCACGCCCCGCTCCGCCGTGAGGTGGCGCCAGGCCGTCAGGGCGTCCAGGTAGGTGCCCTCCTCCGAAGGCTCGCCCTCGCTCCGGCCGTAGCCCCGGTAGTCGACGATCAGGGTGGCGTACCCCAGCCGGGCGAACATGGCCAGGGAGTCCAGCCGGTGGGAGAGGTTGCCGGCGTTGCCGTGGAAGAACAGCACCACACCCCGGGGTTCGGGCACCGGCACGTACCAGGCGTGCAAGCGCAGGCCGTCGTCGGTGCGCAGGGTCAGCTCCTCGTAGGGCAGGCCCCGGTCCCGGGGCGTGGCGAGAAGCTCTCGCCCCACCTCGGGGAAATACACGAGCTTCGCCTGGGCGAAGTAGGCCACGGCGACCAGGGCGCCGTATCCCGCCGCCAGCAGGAGCAGGATCTGCAGCAACATTCTCACCCAGGCAACTCAAGCGCTCCCGCTATAATAAGCGGGTTCGCCCGAGCCCTCGAGGAGGTCCGCAATGAATCTCGACCGGGTGCCGTCCGGCCGCGATCTGCCCAACGATTTCAACGTCATCATCGAGATCCCGATGCACGGAGCCCCCATCAAATACGAAGTGGACAAGGAAACCGGCGCCATGTTCGTGGACCGCTTCCTCGCCACCGCCATGCACTACCCGTGCAATTACGGCTACATCCCCCACACCCTGGCGGAGGACGGCGATCCCGTGGACGTGCTGGTGGTTAGCCCCATCGCCGTCATCCCCGGGGCGGTGGTGCGCTGCCGGCCCATCGGCATGCTCAAGATGGAGGACGAGGCGGGCGAGGACGCGAAGCTCCTGGCGGTGCCCATCGACCAGCTCTCGGGCATGTACCGGGACATCGAGACGCCCCGGGACCTGCCCGACTTCACCTTGTCCCAGATCAGCCACTTCTTCGAGCACTACAAGGACCTGGAGCCGGGCAAGTGGGTCAAGGTCCGGGGATGGGTCGGCCCGGAGGAGGCGAAGGCCGAGATCCTGGACGGGGTCAAGCGTTACAACGCGGCGAAGAAAAAGCCGGCCTTCTGAGAGGCCGCGAGCGAGCCCCGCCTCAGGCTCGGAGCGCCCGCACCGATGAAGATCTGCATCGTCTCCGACAGCCACGACCGCTCGGAGCCGCTCGCCGCCGCGGTCTCCGCAGCCAAGAAGGAAGGCGCCGCAGCGGTGATCCATTGCGGCGACGTGATCGGCCCCCACACGCTGCGGGCCCTGCTGCCAATCGGGCTTCCGGTGCATGTGATCCATGGCAACAACCTAGGGGACCCGCTCGCTATGATGCGTCTTGCCGCGACCTCTGGGGGCCTCCTTCATTACCACGGCACGGATGCCCGGCTGGATCTCGCGGGGCGCCGGGTGTTCGTGGTGCACTATCCGGATTACGGCCTGGCGATGGCCACCACCGGGGAGTGGGATCTCGTGTGCTGCGGCCACAGCCACCAGGCCGAAATCCGCCGCGTCCGCAATGTCAAAGGCGATCACACCCTGCTGGTGAACCCGGGCACGGTGGCCGGCATCGGCGCCCCCGCCACCTACGCTTTCGGCGATTTGAACCGCCTCGAGTTCGCCATCCGGCCACTCCCCCGCGGCTGATCGTCCCGTCTTCCCGCCATCCCCACCGGAAACCGGGCAGCTCTTATCGGCGCATAAGAATTTTGAATCCGATTTGCGTCCGGCGTCCGTGCGGACGTCCATCCGGCTGGAGTAGAATCGATCGCGGTTGGACACAAGCATAACGGCGGAGGAATAGGATGACAGCCACCATCGCCACCCAGCAGGCTATCGTGGTCGTCGGCGGGGGCATCAGCGGCATGACCGCGGCGCTGGAAGCCGCGGAGTGCGGCAAGGACGTCGTGCTGGTGGAGAAGAGCCCTATGCTGGGCGGCCGCACCGCGCTCCTCTACCGCTATTTCCCCAAACTCTGTCACCCCACTTGCGGGCTGGAAATCAACCTGCGTCGCCTCAAGGCCAACCCCAAAATCCGCGTCTTGACGCTGGCCGAGGTCACCGGCATCTCGGGCAAACGCGGCGATTACACGGTCACGGTGAAACTCTCGCCGCGCTACGTGAACGAAAATTGCACCGCCTGCGGCGCCTGTGCGGAGGCGGTGGAGACGGAAATCCCCAACCCGTACAACTACAACCTGAACACGATCAAGGCGGCGTACCTGCCTTTCGCCATGGCCTATCCCCTGCGCTACGTGCTGGACCCTTCCATCATCGGCACGCCCGATGCGGAGCGGGCCAAGGCCGCCTGTAAGTACAACGCCATCGACCTGGATCAGAAAGAGGAGATCGTCGAACTCAAGGCCGGCGCTGTCATCTGGGCCACTGGCTGGAAACCCTATGACGCGGCCAAGATCCAGCCGTACGGTTACGACCGTTTTCCCAACGTGATCACCAGCGTAGAGTTCGAACGGCTGGCGGATCCCCACGGGCCCACGGGCGGCAAGATCCTGCGGCCTTCCGACGGCCGGGAGGCGAAGAACATCGCCTTCATCCAGTGCGCCGGCTCCCGGGACGAGAACCACCTGCGCCACTGCTCGCGCATCTGTTGCATGGCCTCCCTCAAGCAGACCCAGTACGTGCGCGAGGCCTACGGGGACGAGGGTCGCTCCACCATCTACTACATCGACATCCGCGCCATCGACCGTCTGGAGGACTTCTACCAGAAGGTCCAGAAGGATCCGACGGTGAGGTTCGTGAAGTCCAAAGTCGCTCGGATCACCGAAGAGAAAAACGGCGATCTAGTGCTGCACGGCGTGGACACCGAGGGCTACCACCGCTACGCCAATACCCATGACTTGGTCGTGCTGGCGATCGGCATGGAGCCGAGCGTGCCTGCCAGCCTGATTCCCGCGGAAGTAGTCGCCGACTCCAGCGGCTTTATCGAAGCGTCGGCGAGCGGCGGCATCTTCGGCGCCGGCTGCGCCACCAATGCTTTGGACGTGAACCGGGCGGTGCAGAGCGCCACCGCGGCGGCGTTGCGGGCGATCCAGGTGATCAATCAGGCCGCTCGGGCTGAAGCATAGGACGGCGGGAGGCAAGTGCAATGTCGGAGATGAAGGCCGCTGCGTACATCTGCCGGGGCTGTGGCATCGGCGAGCGGGTGGATACCGCTCAGATGGCCAAGATCGCGCAGAAAGAAGGCAAGATGCAGTTGGTGCGGGAGCACGACTTCCTGTGTTCCGCCGAGGGCGTCAAGGTGATCCGGGACAATATCGAGAAAGAAGGCGTCACCCACCTCGTGATCGCTGCCTGCTCGCGACGGGCGAAGACGGAAGCGTTCCACTTCCCAACCGTAGCCGTGGCCCGGGCCAACATCCGCGAAGGCGTCATCTGGAGCCAGCCCGAGGGCGAGGACCAGCGCGAGGTCAGGCAGGAGATGGCCGACGACTACGTGCGCATGGCCTGCGCGGAGGTGAAGAAAATGAAACAGCCGGCCGGCAACCCCCACGTCGGGCAATCGAAGCGGCTGCTGGTGGTGGGCGGCGGCGTCTCCGGCATGACCGCGGCGCTGGGAGCCTCCAAGGCCGGCTACTCGGTGACCCTGGTGGAAAAGAGCGGCGCCCTGGGCGGTTGGGCGGCGCGGCTGTGGAAGCGGGTGCCCGATCGGGAACCTTACCGGGACCCGATAGACACCGGAGTGCAGCAGCTTATCGAGTCCATCCAGCAGGATCCCAATATTGAAGTGCGTTTGAACTCGGTGGTCGCCTCCACCAGCGGCGCACCGGGCAGGTTCACGGTGGAGATCGCCTCGGAAAGCGGCGCCGCGGTCAAGAAGGAGTTCGGCGCCATCGTCCAGGCGACGGGCTTCACCGCCTACGATATCGCCAAGCTACCCCACCTGGGCGGCGGCAACAGCCCCAACGTGGTAGACCAGGCCGGGCTCGAGAAGCTGGCGCAGGAGGCGGCGAAAAACGGCCAGCCCATCCGCCGCCCGTCCGACGGGGCGGAGGTGAAAACGGTCGTCTTCATTCAGTGTGCTGGTCAACGCGACGATACGGGCAAGCACCTGCCTTACTGCTCCGGCCATTGCTGCGCCACCAGCATCAAGCAGGCCATGTACTTCAAGGATGCCAACCCGGATGTGGACACGGTGGTGATCTACACCGACCTGCGTGTGCCTGGCAACGGGGAGGACTTCTACCGCAGTGGCCAGTCCAAGGGCGTCACCTTCGCCAAAGGCAAGGTGAGGGAAGTGGAAGTGAGCGGCGAGCGCTGTAGGGTCAAGTTCCACGACCTGATCCTGGACGACAAGAACGCCCAGGTGGACGCGGACCTGGTGGTGCTGGCCACGGGCCAGGTGCCGGTGTCCGGGGTCGACAGCGAAAAGCAAGGCGAGGTACCGGAGGCGCAGCGCAAGGCCGTCTCGGTGCTCAACTTGAACTACCGCCAGGGGCCGGATCTGCCCCAGCTCAAGTACGGCTTCACCGATTCCCACTTCATCTGTTTTCCCTACGAGACGCGCCGCACCGGCATCTACGCCGCCGGCCCGGTGCGCCGGCCCATGGACATCCCCCAGGCGGTGGAGGACGCCACCGGGGCGGCGCTCAAGGCCATCCAGGCCATGGAGAACGCGGCCCTCGGGCGCGCCGCCCATCCCCGTTCCGGCGATCTCTCGTACCCCATCGTGCGGCTCGACGGCTGCACCCAGTGCAAGCGCTGCACCGTGGAGTGCCCCTTCGGCGCCATCGACGAGGACGAAAAGCGCTACCCGGTGTTCAACGAGAGCCGCTGCCGGCGCTGTGGCACGTGCATGGGCGCCTGTCCGGTACGGGTGATCTCCTTCGAGAACTATTCGGTGGACACGGTGGGCGCCCAGATCAAAGCGGTGGACATCCCCGACGAGTTCTCTGAGAAGCCGCGCATCCTGGTGCTGGCCTGCGAGAACGACGCCTACCCGGCGCTGGACATGGCGGGCATGAGCCGCCACCACTACAGTGCGTTCGTGCGGGTGATCCCGGTGCGCTGCCTGGGTTCGGTCAACACCATCTGGGTGACCGACGCCTTGAACGCCGGCTATGACGGAGTGATGCTCATGGGCTGCAAGCACGGCGACGACTACCAGTGCCATTTCGTGAAGGGCTCGGAGCTCGCCAACTACCGCATGAGCAAGATCGACGACACGCTGAAACAACTTGCCCTGGAAACCGAGCGGGTGGCGAGCTACGAGGTCGCCATCACCGACATTGCCCGCGTGCCGCAACTCATCAATGACTATGTGGCCAAGATCAACGAAATCGGTCTCTCCCCGATGAAGGGGTTCGGCTGAGCCGGCCGATGGGGAATGCATCAGGGTGAAGGGCAAGGGGTGCGCTAAGCGGCCTCCCGCTTTCGGCCACCCGCGGAGGAGCATGGTATGGGCGACCTGAACATCGAGGCCATCGAACGCTACCGCAACAACTTCCTGAAGGAAGTGGAAGAGCGAGTCGAGGAAGGCCATTGGGTCAAGATGTGCATGCAGTGCGGGGTCTGTTCGGGATCCTGTCCGTTCGGGCCCCATTGGGCCCACCCGCCCCAGGAGATCTTCATGCTCATTCGGGCGGGCAAACGCGAGGAGGTTCTGACCTCCGACTCCATGTGGATGTGTACCTCCTGTTACAACTGCGTGGTGCGCTGCCCACGGCAGCTTCCCATCACCCAGATCATGCACGGGCTCGCCACCTACGCCCACCGGCTGGGCCTCGCCCCCAAGAACCAGCCCACGCGCAAGTTTTCCGTCCAGTTCTGGGAGAATTGCATCAAGACCGGCCGGGTGAACGAGCTGAAGCTCACCCTGGGGCTGTATTTCAGCGACGGCCTCGTCGCCGGCGTCAAGAAAGCCTGGGCCCTGCGCCACATCGGTCTCGGTCTGCTGCGCGCCAAGCGGCTGAACCCGTTGGAGCTGATCAAGGGCCACGAGTGCAAGGACAAGAAGGGCATCCACGCGATGCTCAAGAAGGCGTACGAGATCGAGAATCGCAGGAAGGGATTTACCAGTTGAGGAGGCCGCCATGGCGAAAAAGGAATACGCGTTCTATCCAGGTTGCTCCTCCCAGTTGCGGGCCTCGGCGTCGAACTACATGGTGTCGGTCAACGCCATGTGCAAGGTGCTGGACGTGAAGCTGACCGAGATCCCCGACTGGAACTGCTGCGGCGCCTCCATCGGCTACGCCGGCTCGGGCGAGCTAGCGCGCCACGTGCTGAACGCCCGCAACTTCGCCCTGTCGGAGCAGCACCTGCCGGGCCAGGACATCGTGGCCACCTGCGCCGCCTGCTGGCTGGGGGCGCGGGAGACGAAGGAGAAGCTCGCCGCGTCCAGCACCCTCCTCGCCGACACCCAGGAGGCGCTGAAGGAAGCGGGCCTCAGCTACAAGGGCGAGGCCGAGATCCGCCACATGGTGGAAGTCTTGATCGAGGATTTCGGCTATGAGGCGCTGGGGAAGCCCGTGGTGAAGCCCCTGGAAGGCCTCAAGTTCGCCGGCTACGTGGGCTGCCAGACCAACCGCCCCTTCGGCATCGCCGGCGAGTCGTTCGAAAATCCCATGTACTTGGATAAGTTGGTGGAAACGTTGGGCGGCGAAGCCTTGACCGACTACGATCAGAAGGTGACCTGCTGCGGCGGGGCCCTCGCCTTCTCCGAGCCGGAGAAGAGCCAGAAGCAAATCAAGGACATCGTAGAGTCGGCCTACGACCACGGGGCCGACATGATCGTCACCCCCTGTCCCCTGTGCCAGGCCAACGTAGAGATCTACCAATCGGAGATCAACAAGCGCTACGGCACCAAGTTCAACATGCCGGTCACCTATTATAGCCAGCTCATGACGGTGGCCTACGGGGGCGGGATCAAGGAGGCCGGCCTCGACGGTCAGGTCATTCGAGCGAAGAAGCTGGAGGAGATCGCGGTCAAGGTGGTGAAGAAGTAGGTCGAGGCCTTCCCGGCCCGCTCCCGCGCCGGGCCGCGGTCTCCGTTTCCCCTTTCTGCCCGGGGCAGAAAGGGGCTGGATCGTTCTCCTCCCCTTCAGGGGGAGGAGGAAGAGGTGGGGGTGGGTTCCCGCGGTCTCCGTGTCGCTGGCCTGCCTCTCCGGTCAGTCGTCCGAGCGAAGAAGCTCGAGGAAATCGCGGTGAAGGTGGTGAAGAAGTAGCCATGGAGTCCCCGCGCACCCTGGAAGCCTATATCGCCCTGGTGGCCGAGGCCATCGAGGAGGCGGATGACTTTCTCGCTTGCATCGACGACGCCGATCCCGAGGAGAACTGGGAGCGCTATCGCCCGCCCATGGAGCGTATCCTGGCGGGGCTGCGGCGACTGCTGGCCGGCCTCGAGGGGGGAACCTGCCGGCCTCCCGGCGCCGATTCGCCGCCCTTCTTCGACGACATCGACGCCCTGGCCGCCGACGTGCCCATCCGCCCCATGCTGCGGGAGGTGGTCCGGGTCTACCGCGAGGGCTTCTGACGGGCGATGATCTGCCTGATCGCCGGCGGCACTTGGTGGTTGCTGGGCCCCGCCCTGACCCTGGCCTGGGACCACTCGGTGGAAAAGATCCGCTGGGAAGAAGATTACCGGGCGGTGAACGGCCGGCTGGTGCTGGTGGAAGCCCGGGTCCAGGGCTCCGGCGCGGGCATGGAACCGCCACCCCACGCCCGCTACGCCGGCGGATGGTGGCGTTACGCCGGGACGCTGCCGCCCCTGGAGCGGCTGACCCTCGCCAATTCCGAGTTCACGCCCGACTACCAGCTCTGCCTGGAAGGGGCCTGTCGGCCCTTGGCCCGCTACGTGGGGGGACACCAGGGGCCGGTGACCCTCGCTCCCTGCAGGGATCGGCCTGGGAACGCTCGCTAGCGCCCTGGCGCTTCGCTGAAGCCCCGCTGGTCCTGCCCTGGCTCGCCTTTTTATAATGGGCTTTGTCCCAGACCAGAGGAGGATTTTCCCGTGAGCACCGTCCCCGTCCTCCAGAGCGAAGAGCCCCTCCTGCTGCGGCATGACGCTGAAGGCGTCGCCACCCTGACCCTCAACCGCCCGAAGGCCTACAACGCCCTCAACCGAGCTTTGCTGGAAGCGCTGCAGGAGGCCCTGGACGCCATCGCCGCCGATGCGACCGTCCGGGTGGTGGTCATTGCCGGCGCGGGCAAGGCCTTCTGCCCGGGCCACGATCTCAAGGAGATGCGCGCCAATCCCGACCCGGCCTTCATCCGCGCCCTCTTCGACCAGTGCAGCCGCATGATGCTCACCCTCACCCGCATTCCCCAGCCGGTCATCGCCCGAGTCCACGGGCTGGCCACGGCCGCCGGCTGCCAGTTGGTGGCCCAGTGCGACCTGGCGGTGGCTTCCGAAGAAGCCCGTTTCGCCACCTCCGGCATCAACTTCGGGCTGTTCTGCTCCACCCCGGGCGTGGCCTTGTCCCGCAACGTCTCCCGCAAGCAGGCCATGGAGATGCTGATGACCGGCGAGTTCATCGACGCCCACACCGCCCTGGCGCGGGGGCTGGTGAACCGGGTGGCGCCGGCGGACAAGCTGGACGAGGAAGTGGGTCGGCTGTGCCAGGCCATCGTCTCCAAGTCCCCCGTGGCCGTCGCCACCGGCAAGCGCCTGTTCTACCGGCAACTGGAGACCGGGCTGGAGGAGGCCTACCGGCTCGCGTCCGAGGCCATGACCTGCAACATGATGGCCGAGGACGCCATGGAAGGTATCGACGCCTTCATCGAGAAGCGCACCCCCCGCTGGCGGGGCCGCTGATCCGGCGGGCGACCGCCCCGGGAGCCGCCCGGGTCCGGCGCGGCCCTTCGGGCTGGAAACCCGCAGCGCCCGTCTCCACTCTCAATTCGTGAAGCGCCATGGACCGCGGCCAAGCTTTCCGGCATCGCCTCTATAACGCCTTACAGTCAGCGGCCCTGCTCGCCGCGATGGCGACGATCGCCGGGCTGGTGGGCTGGCTGATCGCCGGCGTGGAAGGGCTCGTCTGGTTCGCGGCCCTGGTGCCCCTCGCCCTGGTCCTGGGGCCTAAACTTTCGCCCCAATGGGTCCTGCGGGCCTACGGGGCGCGGGAGATCGCGCCTTTCCTTGCGCCGGATCTCTACGCGCTGGCCCAGACCCTCGCCCGCCGCGCGGAGTTGCCCGCCGTCCCGCGGCTCTACTACGTGCCTTCGGCTGCCCTCAACGCCTTCACGGTAGGCAGCCGCTCCGGCGCGGCCATCGCCCTGACCGACGGGCTGTTGCGGACCATGACCCCCCGGGAGCTGACGGGCGTTCTCGCCCACGAGATCGCCCACGTGGTCAACAACGACATCTGGGTGATGCAGCTTGCGGACGTGGTGAACCGCATGACCGCGTTTCTTTCCCTCACCGGCTTGATGCTCCTGGTGGTGGCGCTCCCGGCCGCCTTCGTCGCCGGCTACGAGACACCGTGGGCGGCGCTACTGGTGCTTGCCGCGGCTCCCCACCTGGCGACGCTGCTGCAATTGGGCCTGTCCCGGGTGCGGGAATACGACGCCGACCGCCTGGCCGCGGAGCTGACCGGCGATCCCCTGGGGCTCGCCTCCGCCCTGGAAAAGCTGGAACGCCACCCCCGTTCCTGGTTCGAGCAGATCTTTTTCCCGGGCCGCCACGCGCCGGAGCCCGCCGTGCTGCGCACCCACCCCCCCACCCGGGAACGGATACGGCGGCTGCTCGCCCTGGCCCAGACCCCTTCCGCCTCGTGGAGCGCTTCATGGGACCTGCCTTTGCTGCGGGAGCTGCCTCCGGTGACGCGCTCGCCCCGCTGGCGCATCCATGGACACTGGCATTAACCCGCGGAGAACGCCGTGAAAGCTGCTGTGCTCGCCGCCACGGCCGCCCTGCTAGCGGCCACCGCCCCCGCTCACGCCGGGGGTTCCAATTACGGCGTGTCCCCGGGTATCGCCCCCGCCTTCACGGGACAGGTGTCCGAATGGGCGGTGCCCACTCCCGAGTTCGCCCGGGATCCTGCCATCGCGCCGGACGGCTCGGTGTTCATCGCCGTCATGCACGGAAACAAGATCGCCCGCTTCGATCCCCGGAGCGAGCAGTTCACCGAGTGGGAGCTGCCGCCCCGCGCCCATCCCCACGGCCTGCTGGTGGACCGGGACGGCATGGTGTGGTATACGGGCAACGGCAACGGCACCATCGGGCGCCTCGACCCGAAGACGGGCCGGGTCACCGAGTTCAAGCTGCCCTCCGGCGGCGATCCCCACACTATCGTGATCGACGAGGAACAAAAGCACCTCTGGTTCACGGTGCAGGGCGGCGACCGGGTGGGACGCCTGGAGCGGGCCACCGGAAAGACCATGGAATACCCGGCCAAGGGAGGGCCCTACGGCATCGCCCTGGACAAGGCGGGAAACGTCTGGGTGTGCCTCATCCGGGCCGACAAGCTCGCCAAGATCGATCCCCGGACCGGGGCGCTCGCCACCCTGGACATGCCTCCGGGCTCCCGGCCCCGGCGGATCGCGGCCAGCCCCGACGGCACCTTGTGGGTGACGTTGTACGGTGCAGGGAAGCTCGTCCGGATCGATCCCTCCGCCGGCCGCCTGCTGCAGGAGGTCCGGCTGCCGGCCGGGGACAACGGCGGCCCGTACGCGGTCACCGTGGACGGGGCGGGCGTGGTGTGGGCCAACGAGATCCACACCGACACGGTGGTGCGGCTCGACCCCCGTACCGGCGACCTCAAGGTGGTGAAGCTTCCGTCCCGTGGGCTGGGCATCCGCAAGATGGTGGTGGATGGTGAGGGCCGGCTGTGGTACATGGGCAGCCACAACGGGCGCCTGGGGAGGGTGAACTGACGCCCTTTCGGCCGAGTATCGGGTAGCTGTGATGACTAAATTCCCTGGGCTGAGGACCTGGGCTCTGCTCCTTGCCCTCTGCCTCGCGGCCGCAGCGGCGGGCGCCGGCGAAGAAGCGTTGTGGCTGAAGCTCCAGGAGGGCCGCTACACGATATTCGTTCGTCATTCCCTCGCCCCAGGCACCGGCGACCCGGAAAACTTTAAACTGGAAGATTGCCGCACCCAGCGCAATCTCTCCTTCGAAGGGCAGGCCCAGGCTCGGCGCATCGGCGAAGCGTTCCGGCGCCGGCAGATCCCGGTGGGGGAAGTGCGCTCGAGCCGGTGGTGCCGGTGCCTGGAGACCGCCCGGCTCGCCTTCGGCAAC
This sequence comes from Pelomicrobium sp. P1, assembly GCF_052805615.1. Taxonomy (NCBI): domain Bacteria; kingdom Pseudomonadati; phylum Pseudomonadota; class Hydrogenophilia; genus Pelomicrobium; species Pelomicrobium sp. P1. The sequence continues at coordinate 88,617 of NZ_JBRBEM010000007.1, read as the reverse complement.
GCCGACCCGTGGCCGGCGCTTGACTCCACCTATAACGATCGCGCCCAAAGGCGCGAGGACAAGAACCGGGCTGTGCTGGAATATCTCCTGGCAAACCCGCCCAGGGGCGGCAACCGCGTCCTGGTGACCCACAATTTCAACATCCGCGACCTGACCGGCGTCTCGCCGGCCTCGGCAGAGATGGTGGTCGTGGAACCGGATGGGACCGGCGGGCTGAGGGTCCTGGGAACCCTCGCCGTGCCCCGCTGAAACCCGCGCAGGGAGCCGCCCGTGCCCGAGCCGGCGAAGGAGACCTGGCCGCCCCACGCCCCCATGCCGGGCCGCCCGCCCGGCGCGTTCTTTACCGTTCGCTCCGTGCCGCCGGAATCCCCCTTCGCCTGGGTGCGGGCGGGCTGGAACGACCTGAAGCGCTCGCCCTCGGTCAGCTTGTCCCACGGCGCCCTGTTCGCCATGATGGGAATCCTTCTCCACATCTATTTCCACGAACGGCCCGAGGTGGCGCGGGGCCTAGCCGTCGCCTTCGCCCTGGTGACGCCCCTGCTCGTCATCGGGCTGCAGGAGGCGAGCAGGCGCCTGGAGCGCAGTCTCCCAGTACACTTCGCCGCGACCCTCACCGCTTGGCGCGGCAATCCAGCCGGCGTCTGCACGTTCGCCGTCCTGTGCGCCCTCGGGGCGACGCTCTGGCTTCGCCTGTCGGCGGGAATCGCGGCCCTTTCCTTCTCCGGCGCCGAGCCGGCACCGGGAGGGCTCCTGCGAGAGGGAATTTTTTCCAGGCTAACCTACGAGTTCCTGGTGGTCTATTGGGGCGCGGCGGCCCTGTTCGGCGGGTTCGCCTTCGCCGGCAGCGCCGTCGCGCTGCCCCTGCTGCTCGCCCGCCGGGTAGACGCCTTCACCGCCATCCGCGCCAGCCTCTGCGCCTGCCGGCGCAACCCGAGAGCCATGGCGCTGCTGGCCGCCATGCTCGCCGCCCTCCTCGGCGCCGGCATGCTGCCGTTCTACGTGGGGCTGGTGTTCGCCGCCCCCCTCGCCGGCCACGCCCTGTGGCACGCCTACCGGGACCTGGTGGCGCCCGGCTAGTTTTCTTGAAATTTTTTCTCTGCGCCCCTTCACCTTTCCCGCACGAGCGTCAAACCGTCAATCCTTCCCCGGGACCCAGATGCGGCTTTCCTCGCCGGCCAAGGCCAGCATCAACTGGTTGAGCCGCCGGACGAAGGCCCCGGGATCGTCGAGCTGCCCGCCCTCGGCGAGCAGGGCCTGCTCGAACAGCAGGTGAGCCCAGTCCGTGAAGCGATCCCCCGGCGGCTCTTTTTTCAGGCGCTCCACCAGGGGATGGCGCGGATTGATCTCCAGGATGGGCCGAGCGGGCGGCACCTTCTGGCCGGCGAGCTTGAGCAACCGCTCCAGGTTCATGCCGATGGCATGGGCATCCACCACCAGGCAGGCGGGGGATTCGGTCAAGCGGTGGCTCACCCGCACTTCCTTCACCCGCTCGCCCAGGGCCTCCTGGAGGCGGGACACCAGCTCCCTGGACTCCCGCTCCTCCCGCTCGCGCCCTTTTCGCTCCGTCTCGTCTTCCAGCTTGCCCAGATCCAGCTCGCCCTTGGCCACCGATTGCAGCGGCTTGCCCTCGAAGGCTGGCAGGTTGGCCACCACCCACTCGTCCACCCGGTCGTACAGGAGCAACACTTCCACGCCTTTCTTGCGGAAGATCTCCAGGTGGGGGCTGTTCCTCGCCGCGGGGAAGCTCTCGGCGGTGAGGTAATAGATTTTTTCCTGCCCCTCCTTCATGCGGGACACGTAGTCGGCCAGGGACACCGTCTGGGCGTCGGTGTCCGCGTGGGTGGAAGCGAAGCGCAGCAGCCGCGCGATCCGGTCCCGGTTGGCCGGATCCTCGCCCACGCCTTCCTTGAGCACCCGCCCGAATTCGCCCCAGAAGACGGCGTATTTCTCGGGCTCGTTCTGCGCCAGCTCCTCCAGCAAGCCGAGCACCCGCTTCACGCAACCCGCGCGGATCGTCTCGATGTCCTTGGACTGCTGCAGCATCTCCCGGGAGACGTTGAGGGGCAGGTCGGCTGCGTCCACCACACCGCGGACGAAGCGCAGGTAGTAAGGCACGAGCTGCTCGGCGTCGTCCATGATGAACACGCGGCGCACGTAGAGCTTCACGCCCCGGCGATGCTCCCGGTCCCACAGGTCGAACGGTGCCCGGGAGGGAATGTAGAGGAGCAGGGTGTACTCGGTCTTGCCTTCCATGCGGGCGTGCACCCAGGCGAGGGGCGGCTCCACGTCGTGGGCCACGTGCTTGTAGAACTCCTCGTACTGCTCCCGGGAGATCTCCCCCTTGGGCCGCGTCCACAGGGCGGAGGCCCGGTTGACCGTCTCGTCCTCCCCCTTGGGCAGGTACTCGCGCCGGTCCTTGTCCCACTCTTCCTTGGGCATGCGGATAGGCAGCGTGATGTGATCCGAGTACTTGCGAATGATGGCCCGCAGCCGCTCCCCGGAGAGGAGATCGTCCTCCCCCTCCCGCAGGTGCAGGATCACTTCCGTGCCCCGCTGGGGTCGCTCCACCGTCTCGATGGTGTACTCCCCTTCCCCGGTGGACTCCCACCGGACCCCGTGCTCCGGGGTGAGCCCCGCGCGCCGGGTGATGAGGGTCACCCGGTCCGCCACGATGAAGGACGAGTAAAAGCCCACCCCGAACTGGCCGATCAAGTGGGCATCCCGCGCCTGATCTCCGGTCAACCGCTCGAGGAATTCCCGCGTCCCGGACTTGGCGATGGTGCCGATGTTCTCGATCACCTCCTGGCGCGACATGCCGATGCCGTTGTCGGCCACCGTGATGGTGCGGGCAGCCTTGTCGTAGGTCACCCGGATGTAGAGATCCGGGTCGTTTTCGTACAGCACCGGGTCGCCCATGGCCTCGAAGCGCAGCTTGTCGCAGGCGTCGGAGGCGTTGGAGATGAGCTCCCGCAGAAAGATCTCCTTCTGGGAGTACAGGGAATGGGCGAGGAGATTCAGGAGCTGCTTGACTTCCGCCTGGAAGCCCAGGGTTTCCTTGACCGGGGGCATGGGACCGCCTTGTTCCTTTTTTATCAAATAATTTAAAGAATTAGGGGCGAATCGGAAAACTTCAAGATCTCCCTAGATGCCGTTGAACTTCTGTGGCCTCGCTGATTCGCCCTGGCCTGCCTTTGTGATGACGAGCCTCTTGCCCGCCCGTGCACTGATGCGGCGCGAGCCACAAATTTTTTAAATTTATCAAATCGTTCACATTCCCCAGGGCGTCCGGCTCGAAACAGCCCGCCAATCACCATCCGTCCGCTCATCCGAAATCAAAACTTAACAAATTGTTAGATTTGCAATCCGCCGGAGCTTGCTCTTAAATGATTGAGGGTGCCCACCTTTTTATGCGGCCCCCATGACAATTCCATCCCACAAATCCCAGGAGCTCCCTTATGGAAATGAACATCCCCGTCCAACTGCTGGAAGCGCCGCGCCAGGGGGTTGTCGGCCCGGCATTTAACAATCAGAGGGAAATCCGCTTCTCGCCCCAGCTGGCGGCGCGCTACGAGCGAGAGCAGCAAGCGCTCTGGCTGCAGTGGAAACCCTCCCCCAGGCCCTGCTTCAATCCAGCCCTCCTGCGGGATCTGCGCAGCTACTGCGACCTGGTGGACATGAGCGGCGCCGAGCTCTCGGTGGACGGGGAAAAGCTCCCCATCGCCTACTCCGTCCTCAGCTCGGCAACGCCGGGGGTATTCAACCTGGGCGGGGACCTGGACCTGTTCGTGGCCCTGATCGAGCGCCGCGACCGGCAGGGGCTCCTCATGTACGGGCGTGCCTGCATCGACGTGCTGTACCGCAACTACGTGGGCTATGACCTTCCCATCACCACCATCTCCCTGGTCCAGGGGGAGTGCCTGGGCGGCGGCTTCGAGTGCGCCCTCTCCAGCGACCTCATCGTGGCCGAGGCGAGCAGCCGGTTCGGCTTTCCGGAGATCCTTTTCAACCTTTTCCCCGGCATGGGAGCCTACTCGTTCCTCGAGCGCAAGGTGGGGCAGAAGCTCACCGAGCAACTGATCGCCAGCGGCAAGGTCTACAGCGCCCAGGAAATGCGGGAAATGGGCGTGGTGGATGTGGTATGCGAAGACGGCCAGGGAGCGGCCGAGGTGGCGGCCCTGATCCGCAGCCAGTCCCGCAACCGCAACGGCCTGAACGCCATGTACCGCGCCCGGCGGCGGGTGCACCGGCTGGACTTCTCCGAGCTGCTGGACGTGGTGGAAATCTGGGTCGACAGCGCCTTACGCCTCACTTCCCGGGACATGCGGCTCATGCAGAAGCTGGTCTCTCGCCAGAACGACCTGGGGGTTCCCCGCCAATTGCATTGACCGGGCACGAGGTTTGCCCCACCATGGGACCTGGAGGAGTACAGGGAGGATTCCATGGGGGAGAAGGACCCGGGCTACAGCGCCCGGGAGGCCGCAGCCCGGCTGGGGATTCCCGTGTGGACGCTGCGTCGCTGGGACAAGCAGGGCGTCCTGGTGGCGACCCGGACGCGGGGAGGACACCGCCGGTATCCGCGAGAACTCATCGACCGACTTGCGAGCCTGGGGGCAGGCGAGGGCCGCCAGCAGGCCGACGAGCTGGCGACGATTCGGCGCGAACTCAAGGAAAAGCGGCGCATCGTCCAGCTTCTGGTGGACAGCGAGCAGCGCTACCGAGACCTGGTGGAGACCTCCCACGACCTGATCTGGGCCACCGACGCCCTGGGCCGCTTCACTTACCTCAATAACGCCGCCCAGGACATCTTCGGGCTCCCGCCCAAGGCCTTGCTGGGGCGCTGTTTCTTCGACTTCGAAACCCGCCCCTCCCACATCTCCAACCGCCGTTTCCTCGCCCTGCTCAAGCGCCAGGGGGAGGTACGCAACTACTTGACCCACATCGTGTCGGCCCGGGGTCACGACCGCTGGGTCGGGATCAACGCCCGGGTCTCCTACGACGAAAGCCACCAGATCGTCGGCATCCGGGGCACGGCCCGGGACATCACCGAGCAACAGCTCGCCGCCCAGCGCATCGAGCGACTGGCCAAGTTCGACACCCTGACCGACCTGCCGAACCGGCTGTCCCTGCAAGAGGAGCTGGCGGCCGCCATGGAAGGCGGCGGCGTGGGGGCGCTGCTGTTCATCGACATCGACCACTTCAAGTACGTGAACGACAACCTGGGGCACCGGGTCGGGGACCAGTTGATCGTCGGCGTCGCCGGGGTTCTCAAACAACTCCTGCAGGAGCTGCCGGGCCAGGTCTACCGCCTAGGAGGCGACGAATTCGCCATCCTGGTCCCCGAGGCGCTGCGCCTTGAGGCCCACCACGTGGCCGAACGGGTGCTGGAAGCGGTGCGCCACTACAAGTTCGCCCCCGAGGCGGGGACGGGCAAGCTCTCCAACCTCACCGCTTCCATCGGCATCGCCCTGTACCCGTTCCATGGGGCGGACCTTTCCAGCCTGCTGGCGGCCGCGGACATCGCCCTCTATCACGCCAAGGACCAGGGCCGCAACCGCTGCGTCCTGTTCGACCAGGATTCGAACAGCCTGCGCAGCACCCACAAGCGCGTGCACTGGGCCAGGCGTTTCCGGGAAGTCCTGGAAGAGGACCGGGTCGTGCTCTACGCCCAGCCGGTGGTGGCGCTGGCGAGCGGGGAACCGGTGCACCACGAGGTGCTGGCCCGCATCCGCGAGCAGGACGGAAGCCTGATCCCGCCGTCGGAGTTCATCGAGATCGCGGAAACCCTGGGCGTGGTGCGCGACATCGATCTCGCCGTGATCCGCAAGCTCACCCGCTTCCTGGCGAGCGGCGCCGCCCCTCGCAACGCCCGCTATTTCGTGAACCTCTCCCGCGCCAGCATTTCCGACGAGCACTGGACGCGGCGCCTGCTCGCGGCGCTCGGGGAATCCGGGGTCGATCCCGAGCGGCTGGTGTTCGAGATCACCGAGACCGCCGCCATGTCGGAGCTGGACGTGACCCTTTCCTTCATGCAGCGCATGAAGGAGCGGGGCTGCCATTTCGCCCTGGACGACTTCGGGGCGGGGTTCAGCTCGTTTTACTATCTCAAGCGCTTCCCGGTGGATTATCTGAAGATCGACGGCGGGTTCGTCCGGGACCTGCTCCACGACGAAGGCAGCCGGATCTTCATCCGGGCCGTGTGCGATGTCGCCCGGGGCATGAACCGCCAGGTGGTAGCCGAGTGGGTGGAGCACGCGGAAGTGGTCCGGCTGCTCCTCGACATGGGGGTCCAGTACGGCCAGGGCTTCCTCTTCAGCCGCCCGGTGCCCCTGGTCGACCTGTCCGAAGCGCCGGCCGCCGGCGCCCTCAAATCCCGCTGAGGAAAGTCGATCCGGGATTCAACGCGCCGGCTCGGGCAGGGGCCATTCGCCGCGCACGATCTTCTCCGCCCAGAAGAGCCCCGCGACGCTTTTGCCGTCCGTGATGCGGCCGGTCCGCACCCACTCCAGGGCCTCGCCCAGATCCAGGGCAAAGGTTTCCAGAAACTCTCCCTGGTCGGGCTGGTGCCCTTCGAAGCTCAGGTCCCGGGCCAGGTAATAGACGAGCCGCTCGTTGGAATAGCCGATGCAGGGGTGCAGGGTGGCCACCCAAACCCAGGAGCGGGCGCGGTAGCCGGTCTCCTCCTTGAGCTCCCGCTCGGCCGTGCACAGCGGGTCCTCCCCAGGATCGATCTTCCCCGCTGGAAGCTCGTAGAACTCCCGGCCCAGAGGATAGCGGTACTGGCGCTCCAGCAGCAGCCGGCGCTCGTCGACGAAGGCGATCATCACCACCGCCCCCGGGTGCACCACGTGCTCGCGCACGGCGGTTGTCCCGTCGGGCAGGCGGACCTCGTCCACCTCGAGCCGCAAGAGCTTGCCTTCGAAGGCACGGCGGGAACGCAGACGCGTTTCGGTGAAGTCCCGCTTGGTCATCGAGCTCTGCTCTTTTCAAGCCCGGCAGGGATGCCGTGTCAGAAGGCCCGCTGTACGGCGAAGACGCACAGCGCCATGAGGGGCTGGGGCAGGATTCCTAACGCGAGCACCGCCAGCCCGTTGGCACCCATCATCAGGCGCACGTCCGCCTGCGGGCGCAAGGGCTCCCCGGTGGCCGGCGGATCGAAATACATGAGCTTGACTATGCGCAGGTAATAGAAGGCGCCGATCAGGGCGAGCACCACCGCCGCGACCACCAGCCACACGAAGCCCGCCTCCAGGGCGGCCTGCAGCACCGAGAGCTTGGCGAAAAAGCCCACCGTAGGCGGCACGCCGGCCAGGGAGAACATGAGGATCAGCATGATGAAGGCATACCAGGGATTGCGCTGGTTCAACCCCTTGAAATCGTCCAGGTTGTCCGCCTCGAAACCTTCCCGGGAAAGGAGCATCACCATGCCGAAAGCCCCGAGGGTGGTGAGCACGTAGGTCACCACGTAGAACATGGCCGAGCTGTAGCCGTTCACCTCCCCCGAGAGAAAGCCCAGGAGCATGAAGCCCATGTGGGCGATGGTGGAATAAGCGAGCATGCGCTTGATGTTGCTCTGGGCAATGGCGGTGACGTTGCCGATCGCCATGGAGGCGAGCGCCAGGATCACCAGCATGCCCTGCCAGTCGGCGAACAGGGGTTGCAGGCCATCCACCAGGAGGCGCATGACGAAGCCGAATGCCGCCAGCTTCACCGCCGAGGCGATGAACAAGGTCATGGCCGTGGGCGCCCCCTGGTACACGTCCGGCACCCACATGTGGAAAGGCACCACCCCCAGCTTGAACGCCAGCCCCGCCACCACGAACACCAGGCCGAACACCAGCACGGTGCGCTGAGCCGCGCCGCCCTGGATGGCCGCCAGCACCTCGTCGAGCTGCAGGGTGCCGGTGGCGCCGTAGAGCATGGACATGCCGTACAGCAGCATCCCCGAGGCCATCGCCCCCAGGACGAAGTATTTCATCGCCGCCTCGGTCGCCACGGCGGAGTCCCGCTGCAGGGCCACCATGGAATACAGGCTCAGGGAAAGGAGTTCCAGCCCCAGGTACAGGACTAGGAAGTGGCTGGCGGAGACCATCACCATCATGCCCAGGGTGGCCAACAGGGCCAGGCCGAAGAACTCGCCCTTGAGCAGCCCGCGGGCCGACAGATACTCGCGGGAGTAGGTGAGCAGCACCGCCACCGTGATATAGACCGTGACCTTGAGCACGTCCCCCATGGGATCGTCCACGAACATGCCGTTCATGGTGTAGGCCCGCTCGGCGCCGGCGGTGGCGACGCTGAGCACGGCCGCGCCGAGCAGCGTGAGCTGGGTGAGGGCGTAGGTCGCCGCCTGGCGCTCGTCCTTGATCAGAAGATCGACCAGCAGGATCGTGCAGGCGGCGGCCAGGACCAGCAGCTCCGGAAGGACGGGAATCAGGTTGGGCACCTCGAAGCTCACGCCGAATCCTCCTTACAGCTTGCCGCGCGCTACGTGGGCGAGCAGCTCGTTCACCGAGGCATGCATCGCCTCGGTGAAGGGAAGCGGATAGACGCCCATTGCCAGCACCGCCGCAGCCACCAGCCCCAACACCAGCCCCTCCCGGGCCGAAATGTCCTTGAGCGCCGCCACCTTGGCGTTGGCGATGGCGCCGAATACCACCCGCTTGTACATCCACAGGGTGTAGGCGGCCCCAAGGACGAGGGTCATGGCGGCGAAGAAGGCATACCAGAAGTTGACCTGGACCGCGCCCATGATGACCAGGAACTCGCCCACGAAGCCGCTGGTCCCCGGCAGGCCGGCGTTGGCCATGGCGAAGAGCATGAACAAGGCGGCGAACACCGGCATGGTGTTGACCACGCCGCCGTAGTCGGCGATGAGGCGGGAGTGCAGCCGGTCGTACAGGACGCCGACGCAAAGGAACAAGGCCCCGGAGACGAAACCGTGGGAAATCATCTGCACGATCGCCCCTTCCACGCCGTAGGCGTTGAACAAGAAAAAGCCCAGGGTGACGAAGCCCATGTGGGAGACCGAAGAATAGGCGATGAGCTTCTTCATGTCCGCTTGCACCAGCGCCACGAAACCGATATAGACGATGGCAATGAGCGACAGGGCGATCATGAACTCCGCCAGAACCTGGCTCGCGTCGGGAGCGATGGGCAGCGACAGGCGCAGGAAGCCGTAGCCGCCGAGCTTGAGCAGGATCGCCGCCAGCACCACGGAGCCGCCAGTCGGAGCCTCCACGTGGGCGTCCGGAAGCCAGGTATGCACCGGCCACATGGGGACTTTGACCGCGAAAGCAGCCAGGAACGCGATGAATATCAGGATCTGGACCGTGAGCGGCAGCGGCAGCCGGTGGTAATCCAGGATGGAGAAGCTGCCCCCGGACTTGAGATACAGATAGATGAAGGCCACCAGCATGAGCAGCGACCCGAGCAGCGTGTAGAGGAAAAACTTGACCGCCGCATACACCCGGTTCGGGCCGCCCCAGACCCCGATGATGATGAACATGGGGATCAGCAGCGCCTCCCAGAACACGTAGAACAGTACCGCGTCCAGCGCGCTGAAGGCGCCGTTGATGAACCCCGACATGAGCAGGAACGCGCCCATGTACTGGGAAACGCGCTCCTCGATCACGCGCCAGCCGGCCAGCACCACCAGGGGCGTGGTGAAGCAATTGAGCAGGATCAGCCACAGGGAGATGCCGTCGATGCCCAGGTGGTAGTGGACGTTGAAGCGCTCGATCCACAGGTGCTTTTCCACGAACTGCATGCCGGCCATGGACGGGTCGAACTGGGTGTAGAGGGGCAGCGCCACCAGGAACCCGAGCACCGACCCCGCCAGGGCCAGGCGGCGGGCGAGCGCCGCCCTGCGGTCGTCGCCGGTGGCGAGGACGGCCACGCCGAACAGGATGGGCAGCCAGATGACGACGCTGAGCAAAGGAAGGCCAAAAATCATGGTGGTCCGGTTATCGTCGCGGCGGGTTCGAAAGCCCCTTCAAACCCCCCAACCCAGCCAGCGACCCAGGTAGTCGCGCAGGGTGAGCAAGAGGAAAACGCCGATGATCATGGTGAAGGCGTAGTGGTAGATGTAGCCCGACTGCAGACGGCGGACGACCGAGGAGAACCAGGCCACCATGTACGCCGAGCCGTTGACCATGAAGCCGTCGATCACCTTCACGTCCCCCACCTTCCACAGACCGGCGCCGAGCCGGCGGGCGCCGGCGGCGAAGAACCAGTCGTTGAACTCGTCGAAGCCGTACTTGCGCTCCAAGATCGCGTACAGCAGACCGGCCCGCTCCTTGACCAGCCCGGGCAGGTCGGGGCGGACGATGTACAGGTACCAAGCGGTGGCGATGCCGGCGGCCATCAGCCAGAACGGGGCCGTGAACACGGCGTGGGCCATCATGGCGAACGCCCCGCGGAATTCCTCGGCCATGTGCGCCAGCGCCCCGTGTTCAGGGGAGATGCGGATCGCCGGACCGAAATAATCCCCGAACAGGATCGGCCCGATCAGCCAGCCCGCCGCCACCGACGGCACGGCAAGCAGCACCAGGGGCAAGGTCACCACCCAGGGGGACTCGTGGGGCACGTGCACCTCGTGGTGCTCGTCGCCCCCATGGCCGCTGTGGGCCCCGTGGGGCTGCGGGTGGCGGAAACGCTCCGGGCCGTGGAAGGTGAGAAACAGAAGCCGAAAGGTGTAGAGCGCCGTCACGAACACGCCCAGCGTAACCGCCCAGTAGGCGAAGGTGGCGCCCGGACGGTCGGCCAAATGAACCGCCTCGATGATCGCCTCCTTGGAGAAGAAGCCGCCGAAGCCCGGGAAACCCACGTTGGCCAGTCCCCCGATCAGTACCGCCAGGTAGGTGATGGGCATGTATCTGCGCAGGCCGCCCATGCGCCTCATGTCCTGCTCGTGGTGCATGGCGATGATCACGGAGCCAGCGCCCAGGAACAGCACCGCCTTGAAGAAGGCGTGGGTCATGAGGTGGAAGATGGCGACCGAATAAGCGGAGGCGCCCAGCGCCACCGTCATGTAGCCCAGGTGGGAGAGGGTGGAATAGGCCACCACCCGCTTGATGTCGTTCTGCACGATGGCCACCAGTCCCATGAAGAAGGCGGTGATGGCGCCGATCACCAGGACCACAGACAGCGCCGTCTCCGACAGCTCGTACAGGGGCGACATGCGGGCTACCATGAAGATGCCGGCGGTCACCATGGTGGCGGCGTGGATCAGGGCCGAGATGGGCGTGGGGCCCTCCATGGAATCCGGCAGCCACACGTGGAGGGGAAACTGGGCCGATTTGCCCATGGCGCCGATGAACAGCAGCACGCAGATGACCGTCATGAGCAGCCAGGGCGAGCCGGGGAAGATCTCCACGACGCTCCCCGCCAGCTCCGGCGCCTTTTGAAACACCGAGACGTAATCCAAGGTGCCGAAGTGGTAGAACACCATGCCGATGCCCAACAGGAAGCCGAAGTCCCCCACCCGGTTCACCAGGAACGCCTTGAGGTTGGCGTAGATCGCGCTCGGGCGCGTGTACCAGAAGCCGATCAGCAGGTACGAAACCAGGCCCACCGCTTCCCAGCCAAAGAAAAGCTGCAGGAAGTTGTTGGACATGACCAGCATCAGCATGGAGAAGGTGAAGAGGGAGATGTAGCTAAAGAACCGCTGGTAGCCCGGGTCCTCCTCCATGTAGCCGATGGTGTAGATGTGCACCAGTAGGGACACCGCGTTCACCACCACCATCATCAGGGCCGAGAGGCGGTCGATCAGGAAGCCGATCTCGAAACGCGCTTCCCCGGAGGTGGCCCAAGTGTAGACCGTGCCGTTGAAGGTGTTGCCCTGGAGCACGTCCACGAACACCGCCACCGAGGCGGCGAAGCTCACCATCATGAGGGCGATGGTCACCCGGTGGGACCAGGTGCGCCCGATCAGCCAGCCGAACAGGCCCGCCACGAGGGAGCCGACGAGCGGTGCCAGCGGCACCAGGAGATAGATCTGCTGCATGCCGGTCATGGACGCCTCAGCCCTTCAGGTGATCCAGGTCCTCGACGTTGATGGTGCGCAGATTGCGGAACAGCACCACCAGGATCGCGAGACCGATGGCCGACTCGGCGGCCGCCACGGTCAGGATGAAGAACACGAACACCTGCCCGGCGATGTCGTCGAGGAAGTGCGAGAAGGCGATGAAGTTCATGTTCACCGCCAACAGCATAAGCTCGATCGCCATCAGCAGGATGATCACGTTCTTGCGGTTGAGGAATATCCCCACCACGGCGATGGCGAACAGGATCGCCCCCAGAACGAGGTACTCGGACAGCGTTATCAACGGCGCTCCCCTTTTCCTTTCAAGAAAGAATGAACCGGACCGGCACCCGGGTCCGGGCTTTCAGCCGCGTTCTTTTTCCGCCGGCATCGACACCAGCCGCACCCGCTCCTCCCGGCGCACCACCACCTGCTTGGCGGGATCCACGTACTTCGTGTCCTTGCGCCGGCGCAGCGTCAGCGCGATGGCGGCGACGATCGCCACCAGCAGCAGCACGGCCGCCAGCTCGAACGGGTACACGTACTCGGTGTAGAGCACGCGGCCCAGCTCCTTGGTGTTGCTGTACCCGGCGGGTCGCGGGGCCGGAGCCGGCATGGCTTCGGGGGCGAAATACTTGCCCCACAACACCAGCCCCATCTCCAGCACCATCAGGACCGCCAGGGCGGCCCCGAACGGAAACCAGCGCAGGAAGCCCTCCCGCAGCCGGTCGATGTTGATGTCGAGCATCATCACCACGAACAGGAACAGCACCATCACCGCCCCCACGTACACCAGCACCAAAGTGATGGCCAGGAATTCCGCCTCCAGCAACAGCCACAGCCCGGCCGAGGTGAAAAAGGCGAGCACCAGGAACAGGGCCGAGTGCACGGGGTTTCGCGCGGTGATGACCCGCAGGGCCGCGAACACCAGGATGGCGGCCAGGAAATAGAACACGAATTGCTGGAAAGTCATCTCGGGGCGTCTTCGTGAAATGTCCGGGCTAGCGATAGGGCGCGTCCGCCTCCCGGTCCGCCGCGATCTGCGCCTCGTAGCGGTCGCCGATGGCGAGCAGCATTTCCTTGGTGTACACCAGGTCGCCGCGCTTCTCCCCGTGGTACTCGAGGATGCGCGTCTCTACGATGGAGTCCACTGGGCACGACTCCTCGCAAAAACCGCAGAAGATGCACTTGGTGAGGTCGATGTCGTAGCGGGTGGTGCGGCGCGTGCCGTCGGCGCGCTGCTCGGACTCGATAGTGATCGCCAGCGCCGGGCAGATCGCCTCGCACAGCTTACAGGCGATGCAACGCTCCTCCCCGTTGGGATAGCGCCGCAAGGCGTGCAGCCCGCGGAAGCGGGGGGATTGGGGCGTCTTCTCCTCGGGGAACTGCACCGTAATCTTGCGCGCGAACAGATGACGGCCGGTGAGCATCATGCCCCTCACCAGCTCCAGGAGCAGGAAGGTTTTGAAGAAATCCCGAATGCGCTCGATCACGATCCTTCCTCCCGCAATCACCACACCCAGAGGGGCGTCTGCATGAGCGCCCCCACCAGCACGATCCACACCAGCGTCACGGGAATGAACACCTTCCAGCCGAGGCGCATGATCTGGTCGTAGCGGTAGCGCGGGAAGGTGGCGCGGAACCACAGGAACAGGAACACCATGAACGCCACCTTGATCAGGAACCAGACGAAGCCTGGTATCCAGGTGAACGGGGCGACGTTCAAGGGTGGCAGCCACCCTCCCAGGAACATCACCGAGGCGAGCGCCCCCACTAGGATCATATTGGCGTACTCGGCGAGAAAGAAGACGGCGAAAGCCATGCCCGAGTACTCCACGTGGAAGCCGGCCACGATCTCCGATTCCCCTTCCGCTACGTCGAAGGGCAGCCGGTTGGTCTCCGCCACCCCGGAGATGAAGTACACCAGGAACAGGGGGAACAGGGGGATCAGATTCCAGGACCAGAAGCCGGCCCCTTGCTGGCCCTTGACGATTTCCACCAGATTGAGGCTGCCCGCCACCATCAACACACCCACCAGAGCGAAGCCCATGGCGATCTCGTAGGAGACGATCTGGGCCGCCGAGCGCATGGCGCCCAGGAAGGCGTATTTGGAGTTGGACGCCCAGCCGGCGACGATGATGCCGTAGACGCCCATGGAGGTGAGCGCCATCACGTACAGCAATCCCGCGTCGATGTCGGCCAGCACCAGGTCCGGATCGAAAGGCACCACCGCCCAGGCCGCCAGGGCAGGCATGATGGACAGCACCGGCGCCAGCACGAACAGGACCTTGTTGGCCCCGCTGGGGATGACGATTTCCTTGAGCAGCAGCTTCAACGCATCGGCGATGGGCTGCAGCCACCCCTTGGGGCCCACCCGGTTCGGGCCGATGCGCACCTGCATGTAGCCGATCAGCTTGCGCTCGGCGTAGGTGAGGTAGGCCACGCACAGGAGCAGCGGCACCACGATCGCCACGATCTTGGCCAGGGTCCAGACCGCGGGCCAGGTGGGTCCGAAAAGGTCTTCGAAAAAGGTCATCGGCTTCGCCCTAGCGTCTCACGACGGCACGCGCTCCATGCTCACCGGGTCGAGCATGCCGCCCAGATCCCGGGTGAGGGAATGGGCCGCCGGCACCCGCACGCAGGCGTCCGGGAGGCGATCATCCCGCACCACTTCCAGCACCGCACTGCCCCCCGCTTGGACGATCCTCGCCCGGTCGCCTTCCTTGAGCCCGAGCCGCCGCATCAACGCGCCGCTCATCGACGCCACCGGCGGCGCCGCGTCGCGGGTTCGCTGCAGGCTGCGCGCCCGGCGCACGATCGGGTCGGCGTCGTAGATCCTCACTTCCCCGATCCGATACAGGACCTCGGCCGGGCCGTCCAGGTCTCCCAGGGGAAGGCCCTCGGCCCCGTTGTCCAGGTAGGCCGACACGTCCCCATCCGGCGGGAGCGCCTCGGCGCGCACCTCCTCGATGGTTTCGTAATCGAAGCCCGGCAGCCCTAGCAGGCTCCCCAGCACGCGCAACACCTTCCACGCCGGGCGGGCGTCTCCCTGGGGGCGTACCACGGCGTGGAACGACTGGATGCGCCCCTCCGTGTTGACGAAGGTGCCCGGGGTTTCGGTGAACGGTATGATCGGCAGCCATACATGGGCTCGCTCTAGAGCCGGGCTGCGGAAGCTCGTAAGGGCCACCGTAAACTCTGCGCTCGCTAGAGCGAGGTCCGCCTGGCGAGCGTCGTAGGCGTCCAGCGCCGGCTCCAAGTTGAGCACCAGGTAGGCACGGCGCGGCGCGAGGAGCATGTCCCGGGCGTTCATTCCCGGGGAGGCGGCGGCGCCCAGAGCGCCGCGATGGGGAATCGCCCCCGCCAGGTAGGCGCCCACACTATTGGCCGCTTCCCCCAGCACGCCGAAGCTCGCGCCAGAGAGCTCGGCGATCCACTGGGCGAGGAGGTGCAGTGTGCCGTAACGCGGATGGTGCTGGGCCAGGTTGCCCAGCAGCACGGCGGAAGCGTCGCTGCGGGCCAGGCTTTCGGCGATGGCCCGCGCCTGCGCAGAGATTTCCAGGGGCGCGATGGCCTGCTCCACCTCGGCGGGAAGCCTCCCGCCTTTCCCCTGGGCTAGGGCCTTGAGGATCTGCCCCAGAGCCTGGGCCATGGTCTGGGGCGCCACGATCATCTCCTGGGCAACCCGGGTCAACAGGTCGTCGCCCACGGGATTCACCAGGCTCAACTCGCCACCCCGCTTCACCGCCTGGCGCAACCGGTGGGCAAGGAGCGGATGATCCTTGCGCAGCGTGCTGCCCACCACCAGCACCGCCTTCAGCCGGTCCAGGGACGCCACCGGACGGCCCAGCCAGGGGGCGCCCTTGAGGTGGGGATCCAGGCTGAAGTCCGACTGGCGCAGCCGGTGGTCCACGTTGCCGGAGCCCAACCCGCGGGCGAGCTTCTGCGCCAGGTAGAGCTCCTCCAGGGTGCTGTGGGGGGAAAGGAGCGCCCCGAGGGCCTCCGGCCCGTGCTCTCGGCGGATCCGGTCGAAGGCCTGCGCCGTGAGCTCCAGCGCCTCCTGCCAGCTTGCCGGGACCCAGTCCTCGCCGCGCTTGACCATGGGTTCGGTGAGACGCTCCTCGCCGTGCAACGCCTCGTAGGAGAACCGGTCCCGGTCGGCCAGCCAGCACTCGTTCACTTCCTCGTTCTCCCGCGGCAGCACCCGCATCACCCGGTCACCCTTCACCTGCACCACCAGGTTGGCGCCGAGCCCGTCGTGGGGACTCACGGAACGGCGCCGGGCTAGCTCCCAGGGGCGCGCCGTGTAGCGGAAGGGCTTGCTGGTGAGGGCCCCGACAGGACAGAGGTCGATCACGTTGCCGGAGAGCTCGGAGTCCACCGTCTTGCCCATGAAGGTGAGGATCTCCGCGTGCTCGCCCCGGTGGGCCATGCCGAGCTCCATGATCCCGGCAATCTCCTGCCCGAAGCGCACGCAGCGGGTGCAGTGGATGCAGCGGGTCATGTCGGTGGCGATCAGGGGGCCCAGATTCTTGTTGGTCACCACCCGCTTGGGCTCTTCGTACCGGGACGCGGACATGCCGTAGCCCATCGCCAGGTCCTGGAGCTGGCATTCACCGCCCTGGTCGCAGATGGGGCAATCGAGGGGGTGGTTGATGAGCAGGAACTCCATGACTCCCGCTTGGGCTTTGCGCGCCACGGTCGAACGGGTGTACACCTTCATGCCGGAGGCGACAGGCGTGGCGCACGCGGGCAAAGGCTTGGGCGCCTTCTCCACCTCCACCAGGCACATGCGGCAGTTGGCGGCGATCGACAGCTTCTTGTGGTAGCAGAAGTAAGGGATGTAGATTCCGAGCTGGTTGGCCGCCTCCATCACGGTGCTGCCAGCGGGCACCTCCACCGGCTTGCCGTCGATTTCCAGCGCGATCATCACGTTCGGTCGATCCACCCGGCGCACCCCCTCAAATCGACGACTGCACCAAGCATCGCTTGTGCTCGATGTGGTGCTCGAACTCGCTGCGGAAATGGGTCACGAAGCTCTTGACCGGCAGCGCCGCCGCGTCCCCGAGGGCGCAGATGGTGCGCCCCAGGATGTTGTCCGCCACCGAGAGCAGCAGGTCCAGGTCCTCGGGCTTGCCGCGGCCGGTCTCGATACGGTCCACCACCCGGTAAAGCCAGCCGGTGCCCTCGCGGCAAGGCGTGCACTGGCCGCAGGACTCCTCGAAGTAGAAGTAGGACAGACGGCGCAGGGCCCGCACCATGCAGGTAGTCTCGTCCATGACGATCACCGCGCCGGAGCCGAGCATGGAGCCCGCCTTGGCGATGGAATCGTAGTCCATGTCGGTGGCGAGCATCACCTCGCCCGGCAGCACCGGCATGGAGGAGCCGCCCGGGATCACCGCCTTGAGCTTGCGCCCGCCGCGCACCCCACCGGCCATCTCCAGGAGCTTGGCGAACGGCGTGCCGAGCCGCACCTCGTAGTTGCCGGGGCGATTCACGTGGCCCGACACCGAGAAGATCTTGGTGCCCCCGTTGTTGGGCCGCCCCAGCGCCACGAAGGCGTCGCCGCCGTGGAGGACGATCCAGGGCACGGCGGCGAAGGTCTCCGTGTTGTTGATGGTGGTGGGCTTGCCGTACAGGCCGTAGGTGGCCGGGAACGGCGGCTTGAACCGGGGCAGGCCCTTCTTGCCCTCCAGGGATTCCAGCAGGGCGGTCTCTTCGCCGCAGATATAGGCGCCCCAGCCGTGGTGGGCGTACAGATCGAAGCTGAAGTCCGAGCCCAGGATGTTCCTCCCCAGGTAGCCCGCCTGATAGGCCTCCTCCAGCGCCTCCTCGAAGCGCTCGTAGATCTCCCAGATCTCGCCGTGGATGTAGTTGTAGCCCGTGCTGATGCCCATGGCGTAGGCGGCGATGGCCATGCCCTCGATCACGATGTGGGGGTTGTAGCGCAGGATGTCCCGGTCCTTGAAGGTCCCGGGCTCCCCCTCGTCGGAGTTGCACACCAGGTACTTCTGGCCCTGGTAGCCCTTGGGCATGAAGCTCCACTTGAGGCCCGTGGGAAAGCCCGCGCCGCCCCGACCGCGCAGGGCGGACTTCTTCACCTCGTTGATCACCGCCTCCGGCGGGATCTTCTCGGCCAGGATCTTCCTCAAGGCCTTGTAGCCGTCGCGGCTCTCGTAGTCCCTGAGGCGCCAGTTCAAGCCGTTCAGGCCCTTGAGGATGACGGCGTCGGGGCCGTAGACGTCTGGCGGGAACGGAGGCAGGGGCGCGTTCATTTACTGCGCAGCTCCTCGATCCAGGCATCCAGCTTGTCCGGGGTCATGAACGACATCATGCGCTTGTCGTTGTGCAGGCACACCGGCGCATCGCCACAGGCGCCGAAGCATTCGCCTTCCTTGAGCGTGAACTGCCCGTCCGGGGTGGTTTGGTTGAAGTCGATGCCGAGCTTTTTCTTCAAGCGCTCGGCGGCCTCCAGGGCGCCCTGCAGGGCGCACGGCAGGTTGGTGCAGAGAGTGATCTTGTGGCGCCCCACCGGCTCCAGGTTGTACATGGTGTAGAAGCTGGCCACCTCGAAGACCGCGACAGGCGGCATGCCCAGGTACTGGGCGACGAATTCCATGGTTTCTTTGGAGAGCCAGCCCTTTTCCTCCTGGGCGACGGTGAGCGCCGCCATCACTGCCGAGCGTCTCTGGTCGGGGGGGTACTTGGCCAGCGCCCGGTCGATCTTCGCCAGGGCCGCTGGGGAAAGCACCATGGGAGCGTTCATCTGGCCCTCACCGGTCGATCTCGCCGAACACGATGTCCATGGTGCCGATGATCGCCACTACGTCGGCGAGCATGTGACCCCTGGCCATCTCGTCCATCGCCGCCAGGTGCGGAAAGCCCGGGGCGCGGATCTTCATGCGGTACGGCTTGTTGGCGCCGTCGGAGATCAGGTAGATGCCGAACTCCCCTTTCGGCGCCTCCACCGCGGCATACGCCTCGCCTTCGGGCACGTGCACGCCCTCGGTGAAGAGCTTGAAGTGATGGATCAACTCCTCCATGTTCTCCTTCATCTTGACCCGCGAAGGCGGCGCCACCTTGTAGTTATCGATCATCACCGGCCCGGGGTTCTTGCGCAGCCAGTCGACGCACTGCCTGATGATGCGGTTCGATTGACGCATCTCCTCGATGCGCACCAGGTAGCGGTCGTAGCAGTCGCCGTTCGCCCCGACCGGGATGTCGAACTCCAGCCGGTCGTACACCTCGTAGGGCTGTTTCTTGCGCAGATCCCAGGCGACACCCGAGCCGCGCAGCATGGGGCCGGTGAAGCCCAGGGCCAGCGCCCGCTCCGGGGATACCACCCCGATGCCCACGGTGCGCTGCTTCCAGATGCGATTGTCGGTGAGCAGCGTCTCGTATTCGTCCACGCACTTGGGGAAGCGCTCGGTAAAGTCCTCGATGAAGTCGAGCAGCGACCCCTGCCGGTTCTCGTTGAGCTTTCTCACCTCCGCTTCGCTGCGGATGCTGGACGGCTGGTACTGGGGCATGCGGTCGGGCAGGTCCCGGTAGACGCCGCCCGGGCGGTAATAGGCCGCGTGCATCCGGGCCCCGGACACCGCCTCGTAGCAGTCCATCAAATCCTCGCGCTCGCGGAAGCAGTAGAGGAACACGGTCATGGCGCCGATGTCCAGGCCGTGGGCCCCGAGCCACAGCAGGTGGTTCAGGATGCGCGTGATCTCGTCGAACATGACCCGGATGTACTGGGCCCGGATCGGCACTTCGATCCCCAGGAGCTTCTCGATGGCCAGCACGTAGGCATGCTCGTTGGCCATCATGGAGACGTAATCCAGGCGGTCCATGTAGGGCACCGACTGGATATAGGTCTTGTGCTCGGCGAGCTTCTCCGTGGCCCGATGCAGGAGGCCGATGTGGGGGTCGGCCCGCTGGATCACCTCCCCGTCCAGCTCCAGGACTAGGCGCAGCACCCCGTGGGCGGCCGGGTGCTGGGGACCAAAATTGAGCGTGTAGTTCCTGATTTCGGCCATGCTCAGTAATCCTTCCCCGAAAGCACGGCTGAATTCAGCGTGTAATTGCGAATCTCAGCCATGGGCCGCCGTTATCCTCACTGGGCACCCGGTGCCCGGGGCGCTTCCTGGTTCCCGCCGATGTCCGCGTAGGTCTCTTCGCGGACGATGCGCGGCACGATCTCCCGCGGCTCGATGGTGACGGGCTGATAGATCACCCGCTGCAGGTCGGGGTCGTAGCGCATCTCCACGTAGCCGGACAGGGGGAAGTCCTTGCGGAACGGATGGCCGATGAAGCCGTAGTCGGTCAGGATGCGGCGCAGGTCCGGGTGGCCGGTGAAAACGATGCCGTACAGGTCGAAGGCCTCGCGCTCGTACCAGTTGGCTGCGGGCCACAGCTCCACTACCGAATCGAGCACCGGGAATTCGTCGCTCTCGGCGAAGGCGCGCACCCGCAGCCGCCAGTTGTAGGTCAGGGAGAGGAGATGATAGACGACGGCGAAACGCTGGCCCTCCCACAGGCCGTTCTTGTAGTCCCGGTAATCGACGCCGCACAGGTCGATCAGCTGCTCGAAACGCAACCGCGGATCGTCGCGCAGCGTGCGCATCGCTTCCAGCAAGTCCGTCGCGACGACGGTGAGAGTGAACTCTCCCAGCGCTCTTTTCAGGGACTTGAGCCTCGCCCCGAGGACATCCCGCAGGGCCTGGGCAAGCGTGTCGAGCCGGGAGGTCATAGGCTCAGCGGGCGATGGTGTTGGTGCGCTTGATCTTGTTCTGCAACTGGATCACGCCGTAGAGCAGCGCTTCGGCGGTGGGCGGGCAGCCGGGAACGTAGATGTCCACCGGCACGATGCGGTCGCAGCCGCGCACCACCGAATAGGAATAGTGGTAATAGCCGCCGCCGTTGGCACAGGACCCCATGGAAATCACCCAGCGCGGCTCCGCCATCTGGTCGTAGACCTTGCGCAAGGCCGGGGCCATCTTGTTGCACAGGGTGCCGGCCACGATCATCACGTCCGACTGGCGCGGGCTGGGTCGGAACACGACCCCGAACCGGTCCAGGTCGTAGCGGGAGGCGCCGGCGTGCATCATCTCGACCGCGCAGCAAGCGAGCCCGAAGGTCATGGGCCACAGGCTCCCGGTGCGGGTCCAGTTGATCAGCTTGTCCGCCGTCGTCGTGATGAAGCCCTTCTCCAGCAGGTTCTCAGCGCCCATGGCCTCTTACCTCCGGATCGCCAGTGGGAAGCGGCCCGCCGTCTGCCCGCGACTCCGGGCCTTTCCGCTCGTCACCGCACCGCCTACTCCCATTCCAGCGCGCCCTTCATCCACTCGTAAACGAACCCCACGACGAGGATTCCCAGGAACAACAGCATGGCGACGAAGCCAAACATCCCGATCTCCTTCAGCACCACCGCCCAGGGGAAAAGGAAGGCGATCTCCAGGTCGAACAGGATGAACAGGATCGCCACCAGGTAGTAGCGCACGTCGAACTTCATCCGGGCGTCCTCGAAGGCCTCGAAGCCGCACTCGTAGGGAGAGAGCTTCTCGCTGTCCGGGCGGTTGACGCCGAGGGCCGTGCTGGCGAACCAGCCTAGGGCGATGGGCAGCACGCCCACCGCGAGCCCCACCAGGATGAACATCAAGATCGGAAAATAGTTTTCGAGCATCCGCTTCCGCTTCTCGCCGCCGCACGGGCCCGGCGCGCCCTACCGTCCGGCGGCAAGGCCGCAGAGCACCACAGCATCAATTTAGAGCCGCGCCCGCACCCGGGAAGTTCCGAGGAACGCCGGGGAGAAACCTGTGGTGCCGACGGTGAGACTCGAACTCACACGGCTTTCGCCACCGCCCCCTCAAGACGGCGTGTCTACCAATTTCACCACGTCGGCGACATTGTTATTCGTAGGCTGGATGGGGACCCGCCCGGGCCAGGAATCCCGGCAACCGGCACTGTTGCTCGCCACCGGCGACCCCTATTTCGGTATCTCCTTCGCCTTGGACGCCTCCGTGCCCGGCGCCGGCACCTCGGACGGCGGCGCCACCGGCTTGCTCTGCATCGGCTGGTCGGCCATCACGCCCTGGCGTTCGGCCTTCTGACCGCTGAGATAGGCAAGCCCCATGCTGGTCAGAAAGAAAACCACCGCCAGGAGCGCGGTGCTGCGGCTCAAAAAATTGGCCGAACCGGTGGCGCCGAAGAGGCTGCCCGAAGCACCGCTACCGAACGCCGCGCCCATGTCCGCGCCCTTGCCGTGCTGGAGCAAAACCAGCCCGATGATACCCGCCGCGGCGAGCACGTGAATGACCAGGATCAAGATTTTCACGCTTTACCTCTCTACGCCTGGGCAGCCCGGCAGATGGCAACGAATTCCTCGCTCACCAGGGACGCGCCGCCGATCAACCCTCCGTCGATGTCCGGCATGGAGAACAAGGCCCGGGCGTTCGAGCCCTTCACGCTGCCGCCGTACAAGATGATGAGGCCGGCGGCCACCGCGCCGTCACGCTCCGCCACTCGGCGACGCAGGTAGGCGTGGACCTCCTGGGCCTGCTCGGGTGTCGCCGTCCTGCCGGTGCCGATCGCCCACACGGGCTCGTAGGCCAGGACGCAACCGCTCAAGGCCGCGACGCCCAAGCTGTCCATCACCGCCTCGAGCTGGCGGGCCACCACCGCTTCGGTCTCACCTCGCTCCCGCTCCTCCAGCCTCTCCCCCAGGCAGACGATGGGGGTCAACCCAGCTTTCAGCACCGCCTCGCCCTTGGCCGCCACCAGGGCGTCCGATTCGCCGTGGTAGGTGCGGCGCTCCGAGTGACCGACGATCACGTAGCGGGCACCAAACTCGGCGATCATCCGGGCCGAAACCTCGCCGGTGAAAGCCCCCTTCGCGTGCCGGCTGGCATCCTGCGCCCCCCACAATATGTGGGTCCCAGACAGCAGCTCTTGGGCCTGCTGGAGGTAGGGGAACGGAACACAGACGGCCACGTCGACCCGGTTGAGCCCTCGGGTCGCAGGCACGACGGCCGTCAGCAGCGACCGGTTCTCGGCCAGGCTTCCGTGCATTTTCCAGTTGCCTGCAACGAGCTTTCGGCGCATTCGGACCCGATCCCTTAAAACTAAGAAATGTTACCCGCTCAGCTATATAGGGTCAACCGAAAAGCCGGGAGGTCGCCGTCCGCGGTCCCCAAAGTTCTTCTCCCGAGATCGGGACAGGTCGGCGCATGCCTCGGCGGCGCCGCCGGGATGCCGTAGGGGAGTGACCTCCCGCTGCGGAGCGTGGGCGACCGGTTCAGCCGAACCGGCCCGTGATGTAGTCCTCGGTCTGCTTGTTCTTGGGCTTGATGAACAGCTCGTCGGTCGGGCCGAACTCGATCAGCTCGCCCAGGTACATGTAGGCGGTATAGTCGGAAATGCGGGCCGCCTGCTGCATGTTGTGGGTGACGATGAGGATCGTGACCTTTCTTTTAAGCTCGGCGGTCAGCTCTTCGATGCTGGCGGTGGCGATGGGGTCCAGGGCGGAGGTGGGCTCGTCGAACAAAAGCAGCTCCGGGTTCGTGGCCAGGGCCCGAGCGATGCACAGGCGCTGCTGCTGGCCGCCGGAGAGGTTGAAGGCCAGATCGTCCAGGCGGTCCTTCACCTCCTCCCACAGGGCCGCACTGCGCAGCGCCTCTTCCACCTTCTCGTCCAGCACCGCCTTCTGCCGTACGCCCCTCACCCTCAGGCCGTAAGCGACGTTTTCGTAGATCGACTTGGGAAAGGGATTGGGCTTCTGGAACACCATGCTGATGCGCATCCGCACCTCGATGGGGTCCACCTTGGGGCTCAGGATGTTCACGTTGTCCGGGTGCAGGTGGATCTCGCCTTCGTACCGGTTTCCGGGGTAGAGGTCGTGCATGCGGTTGAACGACCGCAGGAAAGTGGACTTGCCGCAGCCGGATGGGCCGATCAGCGCTGTGATCTGGTACTCGGCGATCGGCATGTTGATGTTCTTGAGGGCGTGATAGGTGCCGTAGTAGAAGTTGAAATTCCGCACCTCGGCCTTGATCGGGGTGCCGGCGGGGGGCGGAGTCATGACCGTCATCGGGGCGTTCCTCCTGCTTACCACTTGATCTTCTGGCGGATCCGGTAGCGCAGATAGATCGCCAGGGCGTTCATGAGCAAGGTCATGACGATGAGCACGACGCCGGCGGCCGCCGCGTTCACCAGGAACGCGGATTCCGGTCTCGTCACCCAGTTGAACATCTGGATCGGAAGGACGGTGAATGGGGAAAACAGCCACTCGAAATTGATGAACGGCGGCTCGCTAGAGATGGGCGATGGGGGCAGGAAGGCGATGAAGGTGAGCGCACCGATGGTGATGACCGGCGCGGTCTCCCCGATCGCCCGGGCGAGCCCGATGATCACGCCGGTGAGAATCCCCGCCGACGAATACGGCAGGACATGGTCCGACACCACCTGCCACTTGGTGGCGCCCACTGCGTAGGCCGCCTCCCGGATGGCTTGCGGGACGGAGCGGATCGCTTCGCGGGTGGCCACGATGACCACGGGAAGAATCAGCAGGGCGAGGGTCAGTCCGGCAGACAGGATACTCTGCCCGAATCCCAGCGCGTAAACGAAGAGCCCCAGCGCGAGCAAGCCGTAGACGATGGACGGGACTCCGGCCAGGTTGGTCACGTTGATCTCGATCAGGGCCGTGATCCAGTTCTTGGGCGCGTATTCCTCTAGATAGATTCCTGCTGCGACGCCGAGAGGGACCGCGGCGAACAAAGTGACCAGCATCACCAGGGAGGTGCCGACCCATGCCGAAAGGATGCCGGCCTGCCCGGCCCGGCGCGACGGAAAGCTGGTAAGAAAATCCCAGGAAATCCTTGGCACCCCGTCGATCAGCAAATCGATGAACAGCGCCAACAGGGTCAGCACGCCCACCATGGTCGCCAGGATTCCGAGCAGCACAAACAGATGATCTCCCAGCTTGCGGCGGCCGATCATCCGGCGGATGGCTTCCAGGTCTCGCGGGTGCGGATGCGCCATCAGTAGGCCTCGCGGAAACGTTGGCGCAAAAGGTGTCCAAGCACGTTGAACCCGAGTGTCAGCACGATCAGCGTCAGCCCGGCGGCGAAGATGGTCTGGTATTCAAGAGAACCGTGGGGGAGATCGCCAAGGCTAACCTGCACGATGTAGGCGGTCAGCGTCGCCGCCGGCTCCATCGGATTCCAGGTGAAGTTGGGCTGCTGCCCGGCGGCGATGGCGACTACCATGGTCTCCCCGACCGCCCGCGATATGCCGAGCACGAATGCGGCAACTACTCCGGAGGCGGCCGCCGGCAGCACGACGCGCAGGGCCGTTTGCAGTCGCGTCGCCCCCATGGCGAAGCTGCCCTCGCGCATGGCCATGGGCACGGCCCGCATGGCGTCCTCGGACACCGACGAGACGTAAGGGATGATCATGATCCCGATCACGATGCCGGGGCCGAGCATGTTGAACCCCTGCAGGTCGGGGATGAACTTCTGCAGCAGCGGCGTCACGAACAGCAAGGCGAAATAACCATACACCACGGTCGGCACGCCCTCGAGCATCTCGAGAAAAGGCTTTACCACCTCCCGCACCGAATGCGGCGCGAACTCGCTCAAGTAAAGCGCGATCACGATCCCGAGGGGAACCGCCACCGCCAGCGCCACGCCCGCCACCACCAGCGTCCCCGAGAGCAGGGGGAGGATCCCGAAGTGTTTCTCGGTGAAAAGCGGCGTCCATTGGGTATCAGTCAGGAATTCAACGATGGAAACCTGCTCGAAGAAGCCGATCGATTCGTAGACCAGGATGACTACGATGGCAATGGTGGTCACAACAGCCGAGAACGCCGCCAGGAAGAGCGCGGATTCGATAAGTCGCTCCTTGATGTTCCGGAAGCGCCGGTGCATCAGGCGATTGTTCGCCAGGGCAGCAGCCGTCTGTTCTGACGTCGCGGGGACCACGGTGCTCATGGGGGATGACAAGCGAAGTCGTTATTATGGCAGACGGCGCGGGGTAGTAAAAAGCCGGGGGATGCTCCCCCGGCTTTTTGTCACTGGCAGTTACAGCTTGGCTTCGCGCTTGAGGAGATCTTCCACCGCCACCCCCACTTCGGCTTCGCCGCCGAACGCGGTCCCCAGCTTCCTGTTCTTGAAGTTTTGCATGGCCAGCTCGTAGGCCGCCTTGGGAAGATCCACGTAGCCCACCTCCTTGGCGAGCTTGCCGGCGTGGGTCAGGTAGAACTCGACGAATTGCCGGACCTCGGGCTTCGCCAGCGACTTCTCGCTCACGTAGATGAAGATCGGACGGGAGAGGGGCTGGTAAGTGCCCTTGTTGACCGTCTCGATGGAGGGAGCGACCGCCGGGCTCTTTTCGTCCATTTTGATCTTGACCGCCTTCAACTTGTCCTTGTTCTCCACGTAGTAGGCAAGCCCCAGGTAACCGATGGCGTTCACATCGCGGCTGACGAACTGCACCGTCACATTGTCATCTTCCGTTGCCAGGTAATCGCCCCGACTGGCCTTCGCCTTTCCGTTGACCGCCTCGGTGAAGTAATCGAAGGTGCCCGAGTCCGCCCCGGCGCCGGCCAGTTTGAGGGGCGCGTCGGGAAAGCTCTCGCGAACCTGCTTCCAGCTGGTTACCTTGCCCTGGGAATCCGGGTGATACATCTTCCTCAGCTCCCCTACGGTCAGCTCTTCGGCCCAGGTGTTCTTCGGGTTGATGATCACTGTGAGGGCGTCGAAGGCAACCGGTAGTTCGATGTACCGAATGCCGCTCTTCTGGCACTGCTCCATCTCACTCTTAAGGATGGGACGGGAGGCGTTCGAGATGTCGGTCTCCCCGCGGCAGAACTTCTTGAAGCCGCCGCCGGTGCCGGAGATGCCGACGGTCACCTTGTACTTGCCCTTGGTGGACTTTTGAAACTCTTCGGCCACCGCCTCCGTGATGGGGTAGACCGTGCTGGAGCCGTCGACCTTCACGATGTCGGCATGGGCGAAGGGCATCGCGCCGAAGGAGCCGGCCAGAAACGCCGCCGCACCGAGCCATTTGTACCCTGTCGCTATATGCATGAATCGTTCTCCTCGTCTGGTTACGTAAACGTGCAAACCGAATCCTACGCCTGCCCGGTTACAGTTTCGTGACAAACGGAAGGCCGTAGCGTCCAGCGCCCGGGTGTGTATATAAGCTATTGAATTTAAATTTAATTTTTATGATGGGGGGGCTTCAGCCCGCCGCTTCCCGCACCGCGTCGGCCAGGTTCTGGGCGAGCCGGGCCACCTGCTCCCGGGAGCGGCCCTCCACCATGACCCGGATGACGGGTTCGGTGCCGGAGGCCCGCAGCAGCACCCGGCCGTCCCCGTTCAGCAGCCGCTCGGTTTCCGCCACCGCCGACTGGACCCGGGGGTCGCGGCGGAAATCGAACCCCCGCTCCACTCGCACGTTGACCAAGACCTGGGGATAGAGGAGGAGCTCCCGGGTCAGCTCGGCCAAGCTTTGTCCCCGCCCGCGAATCGCGTGCAGCACCTGCAGGGCGGAGACGATGCCGTCGCCGGTGGTGTGCTTGTCCAGGCAGATGATGTGGCCGGAATTCTCGCCCCCCAGCTCCCACCCTTCCCGCAGCAAGAGCTCCAGCACGTAGCGGTCCCCCACCTTCGCCCGCTTGAAGGGAACGCCGCGCTCGGCAAAGGCCCGCTCCAGGGCGTAGTTGGTCATGAGGGTGCCCGCCACGCCCCCGTCCAGGGTCCCCAGCGCCCGGCGCAACAGGGCGATCACGTAGAGGAGCTGATCCCCGTCGTAGAGTCGCCCTTCCGCGTCCGCCATCACCACCCGATCCCCGTCTCCGTCGAACGCGATCCCCAGGTCCGCCCCCTGGTCGCGGATCGCCCGCTGGAGGGCCTGGGGGTACAAGGCACCGGCCTCCTGGTTGATGTTCAGGCCGTCCGGATCGGCGCCGATGGCCACCACGTCGGCCCCCAACTCATGGAACACGTGGGGGGCGACGTGGTAGGTGGCGCCGTGGGCGCAATCCACCACCAGCCGCATCCCCCGCAAGTCGAGCCGGGAGGGGAAGGTGCTTTTGCAAAACTCGATGTAGCGCCCGGCCGCGTCGTTCACCCGCCGCGCCTTTCCCAGGCCCGCCGAAGGCATGGTGTCCAGGGGCTCCTCCAGGGCGGCCTCGATCGCTTCTTCGGTCTCGTCGGCGAGCTTGAAGCCGTCGGCGGAAAAGAACTTGATGCCGTTGTCATCGTAGGGATTGTGGGAGGCGCTGATCACCACCCCAGCCTGCAAGCGCAAGGCCCGGGTGAGGTAGGCCACCGCCGGCGTGGGCATGGGGCCGGAGAGCATCACGTCCACTCCCGCGGCCGAGAAGCCCGCCTCCAGGGCAGCCTCCAGCATGTAGCCGGAAATGCGGGTGTCCTTGCCGATCAGCACCGCCGGCCGCTCCCCCTTGGGGAGGGAAGAGCGGGCGAGAAGCGTTCTTCCCGCCGCGTAGCCCAGCCGCATCACGAAATCGGGGGTGATGGGCGCCTCCCCGACCCGTCCCCGTATTCCGTCCGTTCCGAAATACTTTCTTTTCATACGCCGCGCCGCCCGTGACTGACGAACGGCATCAATCTACTCTACCCGCCTTCCGGGAACAATCGCCTGACTTCCCGGCGAGCCGCCGTCAGGCGCAAGGGCCGGTCCGCCCCATCCCGGCCTGGCCCGGAATTCATGCCGGCTGGGCCCGGGGCGTCCCTTCAAGACCGGGCGGGAAATGATGGGGAGGTAAGGGAAAGGCGGCTGCGGATGCCACTTTTTCAGGCAGCGCCGGCAACGGCCGCCAGGACCGCCAGGGCGTCCCGGGTGGCGGCCACGTCATGGACCCGCACGATGTGGGCGCCCCGCTCCACCGCCAGGACCGCGGCGGCGAGGCTCGCGGCCAGGCGCTCGTTCACGTCCCGGCCGGTGAGCCTGCCCAGCACCGACTTGCGCGACAGCCCCACCAGCACCGGGACGCCCAGGGCGGCGAACACCGGCAGGTTGCGGAATAGAGCCAGGTTGTGGGAGCGGTCCTTGCCGAAGCCGAAGCCGGGATCCACTACGATGCGGCTGCGTTCGATGCCCGCCGCCTCGGCGGCCGCCACCCGTTCGGCCAGGAAGTCCCGCACCTCCCGCACCACGTCCCCGTAGGTAGGGTTCACCTGCATGGTGCGCGGCTCGCCCTGCATGTGCATGAGACACACCGCCACGTCGCTTCCCGCCACTGCCTCCAGCGCCCCCGGGGCCCGCAGCGCCAGGATGTCGTTCACCATGGCCGCGCCGACGCCGATCGCGGCGCGCATGACCTGGGGCTTCATGGTATCCACCGACACCGGCACCCCCAGGGCCACCACCGCCTCCAGCACCGGCATCACCCGCCGCAACTCCTCTTCCACCGGCACCGGTTCGGCTCCCGGCCGGGAAGACTCCCCGCCGATGTCCAGGAGATCGGCCCCCTCCTCCACCAGTCGGCGGGCGTGATCGATGGCGGCCTGGGCCGACAGGTATCGACCGCCGTCGGAAAAAGAGTCGGGGGTGACGTTGACCACCCCCATGACCAGGGGGCGCGAAAGGTCCAGGGTGAACCCGCCGCAGCGCAAAGACCGGTTCATAGGGAGGAGAGCGGCGGGAGGAAGGAGGAACCGGGCTGGAGGCTCGAGTTCATGCCACCTTCCCTCCTTGGCAGCCGTCGCTTCCCGGCGCTCAGGTCTCCTGGGCCGGCCGGGTGGTGGGAGAAGCGCTGGGCTTGTTATCGTGGGACGCGGGGGCCGCGGGCGCCGGGGCCACGGCCGGCTTGGGCGGCCGCGGCGGGCGGCCTTCCATGATGTCGTTGATCTGGTCGGCGTCGATGGTTTCCCACTCGAGGAGCGCCTTAGCCATCAGCTCCACCTTGTCCCGGTTCTCCTCGATCAGCCGCCGCGCCAAAGCGTACTGCTGGTCGATGATGCGCCGGATTTCCTGGTCCACCTTCTGCATGGTGGCCTCGGACACGTTCTTGTGAGTCGTGATGGAGCGGCCGAGAAACACCTCACCCTCGTTCTCGCCATACACCATGGGACCCATCACCTCGCTCATGCCCCACTCGGTGACCATGCGCCGAGCCATGTCGGTAGCCTTGCGGAAGTCGTCGGACGCCCCCGTGGTCATCTGGTTCATGAAGATTTCCTCGGCGATGCGGCCGCCGAAGAGCACGGCGATCTTGTTGAGGATGTACTCCCGGTCGTAGCTGTAGCGGTCCTCTTCCGGCAATTGCATGGTCACCCCCAGCGCCCGCCCCCGCGGGATGATGGTCACCTTGTGCACCGGGTCGGTCTTGGGCAGGAGCTTGGCCACCACCGCGTGGCCGGCCTCGTGGTAGGCGGTGTTTCTGCGCTCGTGCTCGGGCATGACCATGGAGCGCCGCTCGGCACCCATCATGATCTTGTCCTTGGCCCGCTCGAAATCCTCCATGTCCACGAGCCGCTTGTTGGCCCGCGCCGCAAAGAGGGCCGCCTCGTTCACCAGGTTGGCGAGGTCCGCGCCCGAAAAGCCCGGCGTGCCCCGGGCGATCACGTCGGGGCGCACGTCCGGCGCCACCGGCACCTTGCGCATGTGCACCATCAGGATCTGCTCGCGCCCGCGGATGTCGGGCAGGGGTACTACCACCTGCCGGTCGAAGCGACCGGGCCTGAGCAGGGCCGGGTCCAGCACGTCGGGCCGGTTGGTGGCCGCGATCACGATCACGCCGGAAGTGGACTCGAAACCGTCCATCTCCACCAGTAACTGGTTCAGGGTCTGTTCCCGCTCGTCATTGCCGCCGCCCAAGCCGGCACCCCGCTGGCGCCCCACCGCGTCGATCTCGTCGATGAACACGATACAGGGAGCGTGCTTCTTCGCCTGCTCGAACATGTCGCGCACCCGGGCGGCGCCCACGCCGACGAACATCTCAACGAAGTCGGAGCCCGAGATGCTGAAGAAGGGCACCTTGGCCTCGCCGGCGATCGCCTTGGCGAGCAGGGTCTTGCCGGTGCCCGGGTTGCCCACCATGAGCACCCCGCGGGGAATGCGCCCGCCCAGCTTCTGGAACTTGCCCGGGTCGCGCAGGAACTCCACCAGCTCCGCCACCTCCTCCTTCGCCTCCTCGCAGCCCGCGACATCGGCAAAGGTGACGGTGTTCTGGGATTCATCCAGCATCCGCGCCCGGCTCTTGCCGAAGGAGAAAGCCCCGCCCCGGCCGCCGCCCTGCATCTGGCGCATGAAGAAAATCCACACGCCGATGAGGAGCAGCATGGGAAACCAGGAGACGAAGATATTCATGAGCAGCGACGGCTCCTCCTCGGGCTTGGCCTCGATGATCACGCCGTTTTTGAGCAGATCGCTCACCATCCACGGGTCGGAGGGGGAATAGGTGACGAAGCGCTTGCCGTCGGTCTTCACCCCCTTGAGGGTGCGCCCCTCGATGGTCACCTTGGCGATGTGCCCCGCCTTCACCTCCTCGATGAACTGGGAGTAGTTCATCTGGGCCTGGGGCTGCTGGCGGGTGCTGAACTGGTTGAACACGGTCATCAGCACCAGGGCAATGACCAGCCAGATGGCGATGTTCTTGACGAGATTGTTCAAAGCTGCTCCTGAAAAAGATGCTTAAGGGCCCATCTCCGGGCCCCAAGCGCTATTTTAACCCTAAATGCCCCCTTCCGTGGTTCGCAAGAGCCCGCCGAAACCCCTCGCCAGCAGGTACACTTCCGCCGAGCGGTTGCGGGACGCGCCGGGTTTGCGAACGGCCACCTTCGAGAACCGCCGCCGCAACCCCGCCGCGAATTCCTCGAACCCAGCCCCCTGAAACACTTTGACTAAGAGGGTGCCGCCCGGTTTCAGATGGCCCTCGCAGAATTCTACCGCCGCCTGGGCCAGCTCCAGGCTGCGGGCCTGATCCACTTCGGCCATACCGCTTATGTTGGGGGCCATGTCCGAGAGCACAAGGTCCGCCGGGCGGCCGCCCAGGGCGCCAGCGAGCCGATCCAGGGTCGCCGGGGCGCGGAAATCCCCGAGAATGAACTCCACGCCCCGGATCGGGACCATCTCCAAAAGATCCACGGCCAGCACCCGGCCCGCGGCCCCCACCCGGGCGGCCGCCACCTGGCTCCAGCCCCCGGGGGCCGCCCCCAGGTCCACCACCGTGAGCCCGGGCCTTAGCAGGCGGTCCCGCCGGTTGAGTTCCAGGAGCTTGTAAGCCGCCCGCGAACGGTAGCCTTCGGCCCGGGCCCGCCGGACATAGGGGTCGGACACGTGCTTCTGCATCCACGCCTTGCTGGTCTTGGAGCGGGCCATGGGCTAAGATCGCGCACCTTCGGCGAAAGAAAAGAAAGCGTCATGCCAGAGCTTACCCCCGCCGAGCGGCGCTCGCTCAAGGCCCGGGCCCATAAGCTCAAGCCGGTGGTGCTCACGGGCGAGGCCGGGCTCTCGGCGGCTGTGGTGGCGGAAATCGACCGGCAGCTCGCGAGCCACGGGCTCATCAAGGTGCGCCTCGCCGCGGGGGACCGGCGGGAGCGGGCCACCTCGGCTGCGGCCCTGGGCGCCGCCTTGGGCGCCAGCCTGGTCCAGCAGATCGGCAGGATGCTGGTGCTCTACCGGCCCAAGCCGCAAGCGCCGCCCGCCGCCCCGGGGAAAAACCCTCGACGGGTGCCGCGGGCCCGCCGCGCGCCTTCCCGGAGCGGAAGGCTCCCGGGCAAGGGGAAAACGCCTCAGACGTAGCGCACGTCCAGGATCTCGTATTCCCGGATTCCCCCGGGAGCCAGGACTTCCGCCACGTCTCCCGGACGCTTGCCGATGAGGGCCCGGGCGATGGGGGAGCTGATGGAGATCTTGCCTTCCTTGATGTCCGCCTCGTCGTCCCCCACGATCTGGTAAGTCACCACCTCCCCGTTCGCCATGTCCTCCAGGTCCACGGTGGCGCCGAACACGCAGCGGCCGTCGGCGTCCAGCAGGGCCGGGTTGATGATTTGGGCGTTGGAGAGCTTCGCCTCCAGCTCGTTGATGCGCCCCTCGATGAAGCTCTGCCGCTCCTTGGCGGCGTGGTACTCGGCATTCTCCGACAAGTCGCCATGGGAGCGGGCTTCGGCGATCGCCTGGATGATCGCCGGCCGCTGCACCGTTTTCAGGTCGTGGAGCTCGGCGCGCAGCTTCTCGGCGCCGGTCACCGTTAACGGAATCTTGTTCATGCCTGCGAACACTCCCTCCATGGAATTTTTAGGATAACGAGATGCGGCCGGACCCGCCAAGCCAGGGGAAAAGCCGGCGGGTCAGGCCGCCGAGCGCGTCGCCCTCAGCGCCCGGTGCAGTCCCTGGAGATCGTAGACCTTGGACTCGCGCATGTGCTGCATCCCCAAGCAAGCCGCCCGGGCCCCGGCCACGGTGGTGTAGTAGGTGATGCGGTGCTGCAGCGCTTCACGCCGCAGGTAATAGGAATCCTGGATCGCCGCGCGGCTGTCGTCGGTAGTGTTGATGATGAGATTGATCTCGCCGTTCTTGATGTAATCCACAATGTTGGGCCGTCCTTCGCCCAGCTTGTTGACGGGCGTGACCGACAGGCCCGCGGCCTCGAGCGCCGCCGCCGTCCCTTTGGTGGCCATGAGGCCGAAGCCCAGGGAGGCGAGGGCCCGGGCGATCTCGATCACCCGGGGCTTGTCGGCCGCGCGCACCGAAAGCAGCACGTTGCCGGCGCGGGGGAGCTTCCCCCCCGCCGCCACCTGGGATTTCACGAACGCTTCGGCGAAGGTCTCCCCTACCCCCATCACCTCGCCGGTGGACTTCATCTCCGGGCCCAGGATGGTGTCTACCCCCGGGAACTTGATGAAGGGGAAGACCGCCTCCTTGACCGAGAAATAGTGGGGCGTAACCTCCTCCACCACCCCCTGGCGGGCGAGGGTCTTGCCCACCATGCATCGGGCAGCGATCTTGGCGAGCGGCAGCCCGGTAGCCTTGGAGACGAAGGGCACCGTGCGGGAAGCGCGGGGATTGACCTCCAGCACGTAGACGATCCCGTCCTGGATCGCGTACTGGACGTT
Source organism: Pelomicrobium sp. P1 (assembly GCF_052805615.1). Taxonomy (NCBI): domain Bacteria; kingdom Pseudomonadati; phylum Pseudomonadota; class Hydrogenophilia; genus Pelomicrobium; species Pelomicrobium sp. P1. The sequence goes on along the minus strand of NZ_JBRBEM010000007.1, from coordinate 54,528 downwards.
CATGAGCCCCACCACGTCGAGCCCCTTGGCCAGGGCTACGGTCTGGCGCTTGAGCTCTCCCTGGAGCGCCAGGGAGAGGCTATAAGGGGGCAGGGAGCAAGCGGAATCGCCCGAGTGCACCCCCGCCTGCTCAATGTGCTCCATGATGCCGCCTACCAGCACCCGCTCCCCGTCGCTCACCGCGTCCACGTCCACCTCGATGGCGTCGTTCAGGAACCGGTCCAGCAGCACCGGGGAGTCGTTGGACACCTTGACCGCCTCCCGCACGTAGCGGGCAAGCTCCCGCTCGTCGTGCACGATCTCCATGGCCCGCCCCCCCAGCACGTAGCTCGGGCGCACCACCAGGGGATAGCCGATTTCCTGGGCCAGCCGGAGGGCCTCCTCCGGAGTGCGGGCGGTGCGGTTGGGCGGCTGCCGCAACCCCAGGCGGTGCAGCAGGGCCTGGAACCGCTCCCGGTCCTCGGCGCAGTCGATCATGTCCGGGCTGGTGCCGATGATGGGCACGCCGTTGCGCTCCAGGTCCCGGGCGAGCTTCAAGGGCGTCTGCCCTCCGTACTGCACGATCACCCCGAAGGGCTTCTCCACCCGCACGATCTCTAGCACGTCCTCCAGGGTGAGGGGCTCGAAGTACAGCCGGTCGGAGGTGTCGTAGTCGGTGGACACCGTCTCCGGGTTGCAGTTGACCATGATGGTCTCGAATCCGTCTTCCCGCAGCGCCAGGGCCGCGTGCACGCAGCAGTAGTCGAACTCGATGCCCTGGCCGATGCGGTTGGGCCCGCCGCCGAGCACCATCACCTTCTTGCGCCCGGTGGGCTCGGCTTCGCACTCCTCTTCGTAGGTGGAGTACATGTAGGCGGTCCGGGTCGCGAACTCGGCGGCGCAGGTGTCCACCCGCTTGTAGACCGGGTGCAGCTCAAGGGCGTAGCGCCGTTTTCTCACCGCCTCCTGGGTCGTGCCCAGCAGGGCGGCGAGGCGTCGGTCGGAGAATCCGCTGCGCTTGAGCCGCGCGAGCGCCGGGCGGTCCAGGTCCTCGAGCCCCTTGCCGGCGAGGGCCTGCTCCTGCCTCACCAGGTCCTGGACCTGGGCGAGGAACCAGGGGTCGATCCGGGAGAGCTCGTGGACCTTTTCCAGGGAAAGCCCGCAACGGAAGGCGTCGGCCACGTAGAAAATGCGCTCTGCGCCCGGATTGGCCAGCTCCGCCTCGATCACGGCGAGATCGGCGCTCTTCTCGTCCAGGCCATCTGCGCCGGTCTCCAGGCCCCGCAAGGCCTTCTGCAGGGACTCCTGGAAGGTGCGGCCGATGGCCATGACTTCCCCCACCGACTTCATCTGGGTGGTGAGCCGGTCGTTCGCCTGGGGAAACTTTTCGAAGGCGAAGCGGGGGATCTTGGTGACCACGTAGTCGATCGAGGGCTCGAAGGAGGCGGGCGTGGCGCCGCCGGTGATCTCGTTGCGCAGCTCGTCCAGGGTGTAGCCCACGGCGAGCTTGGCCGCCACCTTGGCAATGGGAAAGCCGGTGGCCTTGGACGCCAAGGCCGAGGAGCGCGACACCCGGGGATTCATCTCGATCACCACCATGCGGCCATCAAGCGGGTTGATGGCGAACTGCACGTTGGAGCCCCCGGTGTCCACCCCGATCTCCCGCAGCACCGCGATGGAGGCGTCGCGCATGATCTGGTATTCCTTGTCGGTCAAGGTCTGAGCCGGGGCCACGGTGATGGAATCGCCGGTATGCACCCCCATGGGATCCAGGTTCTCGATGGAGCAGACGATGATGCAGTTGTCCTTGCGGTCCCGCACCACCTCCATCTCGAACTCCTTCCAGCCGATCACCGACTCCTCGACCAGCACCTCGCGGGTAGGACTGGCGTCGAAGCCCCGCTCGCAAATGGCGACGAACTCTTCCCGGTTGTAAGCGATCCCTCCCCCCGTGCCGCCCAGGGTGAAGGAGGGACGGATGATGGCGGGGAAGCCCACCATGGCCTGGACCTGCAGCGCCTCTTCCATGCTGTGGGCCAGGGCCGAACGGGGCGAGGCGAGCCCGATGCGGTTCATGGCCAGCTTGAACTTCTCCCGGTCCTCCGCCTTGTCGATGGCCTCACGACTGGCGCCGATCATCTCCACCCCGTACTTTTCCAGTACCCCTTCCCGGGCCAGGTCCAGGGCGCAGTTCAAGGCGGTCTGGCCCCCCATGGTGGGCAGCAGGGCGTCGGGGCGCTCGAGGGCGATGATCTTCTCGATGGCCTGCCAGTGGATGGGTTCGATGTAGGTGGCGTGGGCCAGCTCCGGGTCGGTCATGATGGTGGCCGGGTTGGAGTTGACCAGCACGATCCGGTAACCCTCCTCCTTCAAGGCCTTGCAGGCCTGGGCGCCGGAATAATCGAACTCGCACGCCTGGCCGATGACGATGGGACCGGCGCCGATGACGAGGATCGACTGGATGTCGGTGCGCTTGGGCATGGCCTACCGGCAGGCCCGCGCCCCGGCGGGGGCGGCGGCGATCTCCCGCTTGCCGCTTTTCCTGAGCGCCATGAGGGACACGAAGCGGTCGAAGAGGTAATCCACGTCGTGGGGGCCGGGGCTCGCCTCCGGGTGCCCCTGGAAGCAGAAGGCCGGCCGGTCGGAAAAGGCGAACCCCTGGAGGCTGCCATCGAACAAGGACACGTGGGTCACCTTGCAATGCTCCGGCAGGGTCGCGGCATCCACCGCGAACCCATGATTCTGGCTGGAAATCATCACCCGCCCGGTCTCCAGGTCCTGCACCGGGTGGTTCGCGCCGTGGTGGCCGAACTTCATTTTCACGGTCTTCGCGCCGGCGGCAAGCCCCAGGAGCTGATGCCCCAGGCAGATCCCGAACATGGGGATGCCCGTGTCCAGGAGCCGGCGGATCGCCTCGATGGCGTAGGTGCAAGGTTCCGGATCGCCGGGACCGTTGGAGAGGAACACCCCGTCGGGCCGGAGGGCAAGCGCCTCCGCCGCGGGGGTGCGAGCCGGGATCACGGTCAGGCGGCATCCCCGGGCCGCGAGCTTGCGCAGGATGTTGCGCTTCATCCCGTAGTCGTAGGCCACCACGTGGAACCTGGCCTCGGGCGCCTTGGCGTAGCCGGCGCCCAGGAACCACTCCCCCTCGTCCCAGGAATAGGCGCTCTGGCAGCTCACCACCTGGGCGAGGTCCATGCCGGCCAGGCCCGGGAACTCCCGTGCAAGCCGCAGGGCTTCTTTCTCGTCCACGCGGCCCGCCATCAGGCAACCGTTCTGGGCCCCCTTCTCCCGCAGGATCCGGGTGAGCTTGCGGGTGTCGATGCCGGCGATCGCCACCACGTTCTGATCCCGCAGGTAATCGGGCAAGCTCTGGGTCGCCCGGAAATTGCTGTAGGCGACCGGCACGTCCCGAACCACCAGGCCGCTCGCGTACACCCGGTCCGATTCCACGTCCTCCGGGTTGACTCCGGTGTTGCCGATGTGGGGATAGGTGAGGGTCACGATCTGCCGGCAATAGGAAGGATCGGTCAGGATCTCCTGGTAGCCGGTCATGGCGGTGTTGAACACCACCTCCCCGCTCGCCGCCCCTTCCGCGCCGATGGAGAGCCCCCGGAATACGGTCCCGTCGGCGAGCACGAGCAAGGCGGGCGGACGGTCGGACACTGGCAATTCCCAGGGCACGGCGTGGAGGATACAAAGAAACGGGACGAGCGCAGCGCCCATCCCGTTTTTTGGCGCATTATACGGGAAGGGGGAGACGGCTTCAATCGAGGCCCCGGGACGGGGACGTCCGATGAGGTCCCCGCGGCGGAGCTTTTCAGCCCAGGCCCAGCACGTCCTGCATGTCGAAGAGCCCCGGGGGCCGCCCCGCGACGAACCGGGCTGCCCGTAGCGCCCCTTGGGCGAAGGTGGCGCGGCTGCCGGCCTTGTGGCTGATTTCCAGCCGCTCGCCGGTGCCGGCGAAGATGACGGTATGTTCACCCACGATGTCCCCTCCCCGCACCGTGGCGAAGCCGATGGCCTTCTCCGGCCGCTCTCCCGTGATCCCCTCCCGGCCGTAAACGGCGCACTCGCGTAAGTTTCGGCCGAGGGCCCGGGCCACCACCTCCCCCATCCGCAGCGCGGTCCCCGACGGGGCGTCCACCTTGTGCCGGTGGTGGGCTTCCACGATCTCCACGTCGTAGCCCTGAGCGAGCACCCGGGCCGCCAGGTCGAGGAGCTTGAGCGCCAGGTTGACGCCCACGCTGAAGTTGGGCGCCTGGACGATGGCTACGGTCCGAGCGGCTTCGGCGATCGCCTGCTTCTGGGGTTCGGTGAATCCGGTGGTGCCGATGACCAGGTTGACCCCCCGGACGGTGGCGGCCCGCAAGTGTTCCAGGGTTCCTTCGGGCCGGGTGAAATCGATGAGCACCTGGGCGCCGGAGAGGGCCGCGGCCAGGTCGTCGGTGACGGTCACCCCGTTGGGCGCGCCGACGAGCTCCCCCGCGTCCCGGCCAAGGACCGGGCTGCCGGGCCGATCCAGGGCGGCGTGCAGTCGCAGGTCGGGAGCCGCGGCGATCGCCTCCAGGAGCGCCCGCCCCATGCGCCCGGAGCTTCCCGCGACGGCGACGCGAATGGGCTCCATCGGCTTGCCCGGGCTAGCGGGCCGCGGTCGCGCCGCGGTGGGCCTCGGCCGCCGGGGCCTCTCCCGGCGGGGCCGCCACCACGTCGCCCTCAACCCGCTTCAACCGCCCCTCCTCGAAGATCACGGTGAGCTTGCGCTCCTCCACCAGCTCCCCCCGCTTCTCTAGCCGGTACACGTAATCCCAGCGGTCCGCGTGGAACGGGTCGGCCACCAGGGGCGTGCCCAGGATGAACCTCACCTGCTCCCGGGTCATCCCGGGCTTGAGCCGGGACACCATCTCCTGGGTCACCACGTTGCCCTGCTGCACGTCCATCCGGTAGGGGGTGAGGCCCAGGTAGCCGGAACAGGCGGCGAGCCACAGCACAATAGACAGGGGCAGGAACCGGCACATCGATCGAGGTGTCGTTTTCAACGTGACGTGAACGTTTTATGATACCCGAAAGGACGCTTGCACCGAGAGGATGCCATGAGCACGCCCGACGCGCTGAAGACCATGGGGCTTAAAGCCACCATGCCGCGGATCAAGATCCTCAACCTGTTCGAGACCAGCAAGGTGCGGCACCTCTCGGCCGAAGACGTGTACAAGCAGCTCATCGCCGAGGGCATCGACGTGGGCCTCGCCACGGTGTACCGGGTGCTCACCCAGTTCGAGCAGGCCGGGATCCTCATGCGGCACCACTTCGAAAGCGGCAAGGCCATCTACGAGCTGAACCAGGGCGGGCACCACGATCACCTAGTCTGCCTGCAGTGCGGGCGGGTGGAGGAGTTCTACGATCCCGAGATCGAGCGCCGCCAGGTAAAGATCGCCAAGGACCGGGGATTCACCATCCACGACCATTCCCTGCACATCTACGCCGACTGCACCAAGCCAAACTGCCCCCACCTGAAGGGGGCGAAGCGCCCGGGGTGAGGCGAGCTTTCCCCCCTCAAGCCCCGTTCCGCACGGCCTTGAGCATTTCTTGCGCGTGCCGACGGGTGGTCTCGGTGATTTTCATGCCCCCCACCATGCGGGCGATCTCGTCGATCCGCTCCTCTGCTTCCAGCCGCCGGATGCGGCTCACCACCGCCCCGTCCCGTGCCAGCTTGGTGACCTGCCATTGATGGTCCGCGGCGGCGGCCACCTGGGGCAGGTGGGTCACGCACATCACCTGGTGCAAGGTCCCCAACTGCTTGAGGAGCCGCCCCACGATCTCCGCCACCTTGCCGCCGATGCCTGCGTCCACCTCGTCGAAGATCAGGGTGGGCACCTGGGCCACGCGGCTGGCGATCACCTGGATCGCCAGGCTGATGCGGGAAAGCTCCCCTCCTGAGGCGACTTTCCCCAGGGGGCCCGGCGGAGTTCCCGGATGGGTCGCCACCTGGAACTCCACCTGCTCCAGGCCGAAGCTGCCTCCCGGATCCGCCGGGTGGAAGGCGACCGTAAAACGGCCGCCCCCCAGGGCTAGGTCCCTGAACGCCCGGGTGACCGCCTCCGAGAGGGTCTCCGCGGCTTTTCTCCGGCCCTGGGAGAGCCGGCGCGCCCGCTCCAGATAGGCCTCCCGCGCTGCCTCTTCCTGGGCCATCAGGGCCTCGAGGCCCGCCGCCCCGCCGATCTCGTCCAGCCGCTCCCGTACCCGGGCTAGCCGCTCCGGCAGCTCCTCCACCGTCACCCGGTGCTTGCGGGCGCAACCGTGGATCGCCGCCAGGCGGCTCTCCACCTGGGCGAGCCGGTCCGGGTCCAGCTCCAGGCGGGAAGCGTAGCGGTTCAGGCTGTAGAGCGCCTCCTTGAGCTGGATCTCCGCCGGCTCCAGAAGCTCCAGCGCCTCCTTGAGCCGGGAATCGTAGTCGGTAAGAGCGGAAAGGCGCTGGATCACCCCCCGGACTTGGGCCAGCACCGCCCCATCCGTCCCCTCGAGGGCCTCTCGGGCCCCTTGAGCGCCCTCCAGCAGGGCGGCGGCGTGGGCAAGCCGCTTGTGTTCCGCCTGCAGGGCCTGCCACTCGTCGGGGGAAAAAGCGAGGGCCTCCAGCTCCTTCAGGTCCCGCTCCAGCTCGTCCCGTTCCCGGGCGAGGGCCTGCTCGTTTTTCTGCCACTCGATACGCCGGGCGCGCAGGGTCTGCCACTGGCGGTAGGCCGCCGCCACTTCCTGGGCCAGGGCCGTCTGCCCGCCCAGGGCATCTAGCAGTTCCCGCTGGTAGTCGCCGCGCAGCAGGGACTGGTGGGCATGCTGGCCGTGGATGTCCACCAGGCGCTCCCCCACCTCCCTAAGCTGCTGTACGGTGGCGCTCGCCCCGTTGATGAAGGCCCGGGAGCGGCCGGAGAGCTCTAGCACCCGGCGCAGCAGGCAGCTTCCCGGCTCGGCGTCGAAGCCCCCCTCCGCCAGCCAGGCTTCAACCCCGGGGAGCCGGGAGACGTCGAACTCGGCGGCGATCTCCGCCCGCGCCGCGCCCCTTCGCACCACTCCCGCGTCCGCCCGCTCCCCCAGCACCAGGGCCAGGGCGTCGATCAGGATGGACTTGCCGGCGCCGGTCTCCCCCGTGAGGGCGGTGAAGCCGGGGGCGAACTCCAGCTCCACCTCTTCCACGATCACGAAATCACGGATACGCAGGTACCGTAGCATGGCTGGTACGGGTGGCGCGGGCTACGACTGGGACTGGAAAAAGGGCTGCTCGCTCCAGCGCAGCTTCTCCCGCAGCATGTGGTAGTAGCTGTGCCCCACCGGGTGGAGGAGCCTGACTGGGCTAGGCGAGCGCTTCACCACCACCCGGTCGTTTTCCCGCAGCTCCGCGTGGGAGTGGCTGTCGAAATGCACCCGAGAGCTGTTGGTCTCGTGCATCAGAATCTCCACCACCGAGTCCGCGCCGATCACGATGGGCCGGTTGGAGAGGGTATGGGGGCAGATGGGCACCAGGGTGATGAGCTTAAGCCCCGGGTGGACAATGGGGCCGCCGGCGGAAAGGGCATAGGCGGTGGAGCCGGTGGGAGTGGCCACGATGAGCCCGTCGGAGCGCTGGCTATAGACGAACTGGCCGTCCAGGCGCACCTCGAACTCGATCATGCTCCCCTTGGTGCCCCGGTGCACCACCACGTCGTTGAGGGCGAGCCCCTGGAACACCACGGCTTGGGACGAGACCACCTCTCCCGCGAGCAGCATGCGCTCCTCCACCACGTACTGCCCGTCCAGCATGGCGCCCAGGGTTTCCAGCATGGTGTCCACCGAGATGTCGGTGAGAAAACCGAGACGCCCTTGGTTGACGCCCACCAGGGGCACTCCGTAGGGCGCGAGGGTGCGGGCGATGTTGAGCATGGTGCCGTCGCCGCCCAGTACTACCGCCAGTTGCGCCCGGCGGCTGATCTCGTCCAGGGTGAGGGCCGGGTAGCCGGCTTGCCCCAGGTGGGTCGCGGTCAGGCGGTCCACCAACACCTCGATGCCGCGCTCTTTCAGGTAGGCGCCAAGCTTGAGGAGCGGCCCGGCGATCTCGGCGCTCTTGAACTTCCCCACCAGGGCGATGGTCTTGAAGGACTCGTTCATCGCGGGGATTAAACCACAAAACGACCGGGCGAAGCGGGGCCGGCGCCCTTAAGGCTGCGGCTGGTGCCGCCGGAGGGGCGGTTGTAGAATTTTCCCATGCTGAGCGAGCGGGCCCAGATTCTCCTGAAGACCCTGGTGGAGCGCTACATCGTGGAGGGCGATCCGGTGGGCTCGCGCTCCCTTTCCAAGTACTCCGGGCTGGACCTGTCCCCGGCCACCATCCGCAACGTGATCGCCGACCTGGAGGATATGGGCCTCGTCGCCAGTCCCCACACCTCGGCCGGCCGGGTGCCCACGGTCCGAGGCTACCGGCTGTTCGTCGACAGCCTTCTGGTGGTGAAGCCCCTGGAGGAGCGCCAAGTAGCCGAGCTGTCGGAGCACCTGCACCCGGATAACCCCCAGCGTCTGGTGAACGCCGCCTCCCAATTGCTTTCCCAGCTCACCCGCTTTGCCGGCGTGGTGATGCTGCCCCGGCCCGACGTCCCGGCCTTCCGCCACATCGAGTTCCTGAAGCTCTCGGAGCGGCGGCTGCTCCTCATCATCGTCACGCCCGAAGGCAGTGTCCAGAACCGGGTCATCGTCCCGGAGCGCGGCTACAGCGCTTCCGAGCTGGCCGAGGCCTCCAACTACCTCAACCAGCACTACGCCGGGCTCACCTTCGACGAGATCAGGGGGCGCTTGAAGCAGGAGCTTACCGATCTGCGGCGGGAGATGGTCGAGCTCATGACCTCCGCCATTGAGGCGGGAAGCGAAGCTGTGCAGGACACCCGGGACGCGGTGGTGGTCACCGGAGAGCACAACCTGCTGGACATCCGCGATCTGTCCTCCGACAGGTCGCGGCTGCGCCAGCTCTTCGATCTGTTCGAGCGCAAAACCGACCTGCTCCGGCTGCTGGAAGCGAGCCGCCAGGCCCAGGGAGTGAAGATCTTCATCGGCGAGGAGTCGGGGGTGGTACCCCTGGACGAATGCAGCGTGGTCACCGCCCCCTACGAGGTGGACGGCCGGGTGGTGGGGACGCTCGGCGTGGTGGGCCCCACCCGCATGGCCTACGACCGGGTGATCCCCCTAGTGGAGATCACGGCCAAGCTCCTCTCCGGGGCCCTGTCCCAGCAATGAGGCGACGTCCACCGCAAGACGCCCGATCCGGGCGGCCAGGGGGCGGGCGCCGCGGTACGTCCTCCCTCCGGCAAGCTTGAGCCCCCGTGCCCTATTCCCCCGAGCCCCCTTTCCAGCACGGACGCCCGACCCGAGCCGGGGTGCTGCTCATCAATCTGGGCACGCCGGACGCCCCCACGCCCGCCGCGCTGCGCCGCTACCTCAAGGAGTTCCTGTGGGACCCGCGGGTGGTGGAGCTTCCCCGCCCCCTGTGGTGGCTGATCCTAAACGGCTTTATCCTCACCACCCGTCCCAGACAATCCGCCAAGCGCTACGCCCAGATCTGGACGCCTGAGGGCTCGCCCCTGCGCCTCCACACCGAGCGGCAGGCGAAGCTGCTGCTGGGCACCCTGGGGGAGCGGATCAAGCCCGCCCCCGCGGTGGAGTACGCCATGCGCTATGGCACTCCTTCCGTGGCCCAGGCGCTTGCGCAGCTCAAGGCCCTGGGCTGCGATCGGGTGCTGGTGCTGCCCCTGTACCCCCAGTATTCCGCCAGTACCACGGCAAGCGCCTTCGACGCGGTGTTCGCGGCGGCGAAGTCCATGCGCAACGTGCCGGCCCTGAGGCTCGTCAAGCACTTCCACGACCATGCCCGCTACATCGCCGCCCTGGCGGGTCGGGTGAGGGACCACTGGGAAAGGCACGGCCAGGGGGAGCTCCTCATCATGAGCTTCCACGGGGTGCCGCGCTATACGCTGGACAAGGGCGACCCCTACCACTGCGAGTGCCAGAAAACCGGCCGGCTGCTGGCGGAGGCCCTGGGCCTCAAATCCGACCAGTACCGAGTCACCTTCCAGTCCCGCTTCGGGCGGGCCGAGTGGCTGAAGCCCTACACCGCCGATACCCTCGTCGCCCTCGGCCGGGCTCGGACGCGCCGGGTGGACGTGATCTGCCCCGGCTTCGTGGCCGACTGCCTGGAAACCTTGGAAGAAATCGCCATCGAGGGCAAGGCCCTGTTCCTCGGCGCCGGAGGTGGCGAGTTCCACTACATCCCCGCCCTCAACGACCGGCCCGACTGGATCCACGCCCTGGCCGAGCTGGCCCAGGGTCACATGCAGGGGTGGCTGGAAGGAGAACCGGGGCCCGAGGCGCTGCAACGCTCCCGGCAGCGGGCCCTGGCCCTGGGGGCCCAGGCCTGATCTTTCCCCGCAGGTCCCCGGGCGTGGAGGCCGATGCCGTTCTGGCGCCTGCCGCCTAACACAACCCCCTTTCCTCTCCCGACGGAAAAAACGATGGACCTGTTCATTCTCGGAAGCCTCATCCTTCTGAACCGCGTGCTGGCCATGTCCGAGCTGGCGATCGTCACCGCCCGCAAGCTGCAGCTGCGCCAATGGGCGGACCGGGGCGACCCGGCCGCCGCCGCCGCGCTCCATCTGGCCGAGCAGCCGGGGCCGTTCTTGTCCACCATCCAGATCGGCATCACGGCGGTGGGCGTCTTCGCCGGCGCCAGGTGGTGGACAACGAACGCAAGCGGGTGGACCGGGTCCTGATCACCCCCATCGCCAAGCGGGAGGCGGAAACGACCCCCGCGGAATGAAGGGGCTCAGCCGGGCGGATCCATCCAGGGCAGCCGGGCGAGCAGGTCGTCGAGCAGGCGCCGGCGCTCCGCCGGGGCGAGCCGGTCGAGGCCCAGGCGCCATAGCGGAAACAGGTGGTTTTCCTCCCGATGCTCGTGCTTCGCCAGGGTTCCCGAGAGGATGGCGCAGAAGGCGCCCACCTCCGCCCTGTCGGGGGGCTCTTGGGCCAGGCACTCCTCCAGCAGGGCGAGCTGGGCGAGGATTTCCCGGTGTTCCCGCAGCATGATGGACAGGGGATCGTCCCCCGCCGGGCTGGCGGGAACGGCGAGCCTCAGGGCGAGAACGCCGTCTTCGAAGGCGATGTGGGCCCGCAGCTCGGCCGCAAAGGAAGCGAGCAAAGGGGCCGCCTCCGCCACCGCCCCGTCGTTTACCCGCTCGAGCGCCCGGACAAAGAGGCGGTCGAGGGACGCGTGGTGCCGGGTGAGGAGATCGATCGCGTCCTGGGGCGGGGCATCCTCCTTGAGCCCCACCTCGGCCCGCCAGGCCCCCCCTTCCGGGAAGACCCGCCAGGCGAGCCGCCCGCGCAACTGCAGGTTGACCGCCTCCAACACCAGGGTGGGCTCCTCCCGGGTCAGCACCGTGGCCCGTTCCCCCCGGGCGAGGTCCCGCAGGGCATAGAAAGCCGCGGTGCGCACCCGACTTTCCGGCTCGCCCTGCAAGTCGATGATTTTGGCCGTCTCCGCCATCTTGAAAAAGATTAGCACACTCTAATATAGCGAGGAAAACGCGTCCACAGCCCTTGAAATCCCCGGCGGGCGCCGCCATAGCAAATTTAATTCTTCAGTTCACTGGAGGAACGTGCCTATGCAAGAAATCGAGCGGGACAAGGTCCCTTCCCCGGAGCCGATGGGCGCCCCCGCCGTCGAGGGAGCCACGGAAGCAAGGGAGCCGGCCCCGTCCGGCGCTCCTGAACAAACCCTAGCCCAGGCGCCGGAGCCCGACGTGATCGCCAGTCTGGAGGAGACGCTGAAAAAAGCCGAGCAAGCCGCCCAGGAACACTACGACGCCTGGCTGCGGGCGAAGGCGGAGGCGGACAACCTCCGCAAGCGCGCCGAGGCGGAGATCGCCAACGCCCACAAGTACGCGGTGGAGAGCTTTTCGACCCAGTTGCTGCCCATCAAGGACAGCCTGGAGACCACCCTCACGGTGGAGAACGCTTCCTTCGAGCAGTTGCGCGAGGGCGTGGCGCTCACCCTGAAGCTGCTCGACCAGTTGTTCGAGAAATTCGGCATCCGGGAGATCAACCCGGGCCAAGGCGAGAAGTTCGATCCCCATCGCCACCACGCCATGACCACGGTGGAGTCCGACGGCCCCGCCGGGCTGGTGATGCAGGTGATGCAGAAGGGCTATATGTTGCACGATCGAGTGATCCGTCCCGCGCTGGTGGTGGTGTCCAAGCCCAAGGCCGAGGCTTGAAATAGGGCAGCCGCGCCCGCATTTACCACCTACGGAAAAATCCAGACTTTTCAAAAAGGAACAGGCTTATGGGCAAGATTGTCGGCATCGATCTCGGGACGACCAACTCGTGCGTGGCCGTGATCGAGAACGGCAAGGTCAAGGTCATCGAGAACTCGGAAGGCTCGCGCACGACTCCTTCCGTCGTCGCCTACACCGACGAGGGCGAGATCCTGGTGGGAGCGCCGGCCAAGCGCCAGCAGATCACCAACGCCCAGAACACCCTGTACGCGGTGAAGCGCCTGATTGGGCGCAAGTACGACGAAGAGATGGTGCAGCGGGCCATCAAGATGGTGCCCTACAAGATCGTGCGGGCCGACAACGGCGACGCCTGGATCGAGGTGCGGGGCAGGAAGCTGGCGCCGCCTCAAGTCTCGGCGGAAGTGCTGAAGAAGATGAAGAAGACCGCCGAGGACTACCTGGGCGAGCCGGTGACCGAGGCGGTCATCACCGTACCCGCCTACTTCAACGATTCCCAGCGCCAGGCCACCAAGGACGCGGGCCGCATCGCCGGGCTGGACGTGAAGCGCATCATTAACGAGCCCACCGCGGCAGCCCTCGCTTTCGGGCTGGACAAAAAGGAGGGCGACCGCAAGATCGCCGTGTACGACCTGGGCGGCGGGACTTTCGACATCTCCATCATCGAGATCGCCGAGGTGGACAAGGAGCACCAGTTCGAGGTGCTCGCCACCAACGGCGACACCTTCCTCGGCGGCGAAGACTTCGACCAGCGGATCGTCGACTACCTGGCCGACGAGTTCAAGAAGGAGCACGGCATCGACCTGCGTAAGGACGTTCTGGCGTTGCAGCGGCTGAAGGATGCGGCGGAAAAGGCCAAGATCGAGCTCTCCTCCGCCCAGCAGACGGAGGTAAATCTGCCCTACATCACGGCGGACGCCAGCGGGCCGAAGCACCTGGTGGTGAAAATCACCCGCGCCAAGCTGGAAAGCTTGGTGGAGGACCTGATCGAGAAGACGGTGGAACCCTGCCTGATCGCCATGAAGGATGCGGGAGTGAAGCCCTCCGACCTGGACGACGTGATCCTGGTGGGCGGGCAGACCCGCATGCCCAAGGTGCAGGAGAAGGTGCGCGAGATCTTCGGGCGCGAGCCGCGCAAGGACGTGAACCCGGACGAGGCGGTGGCCATCGGCGCCGCGATCCAGGCGGCGGTGCTCCAGGGCGAGGTGAAGGACGTGCTGCTCCTCGACGTCACGCCGTTGAGCTTGGGGATCGAGACCCTGGGCGGCGTATTCACCAAGCTGATCCCGAAGAACACCACCATCCCGACCCGGGCCACCCAGGTATTCTCCACCGCCGAAGACAACCAGACGGCAGTGACCATTCACGTGCTGCAGGGCGAGCGGGAGATGGCGGCGGGCAACAAGAGCCTTGGCCAGTTCAACCTGGAGGGCATCCCGCCGGCGCCCCGGGGCGTGCCCCAGATCGAGGTGACCTTCGACATCGACGCCAACGGCATCCTGCACGTAACCGCCAAGGACAAGGCGACCGGCAAGGAGGCCAAGATCCGCATCCAGGCCGGCTCGGGCCTCACCGAGGAAGAGATCCAGCGCATGATCAAGGACGCCGAGCTGCACGCGGCCGAGGACCACAAGCAGTTCGAGCTGGTCAACGCCCGCAACCAGGCGGACGCGCTCATCCACTCGGTGCGCAAGAGCCTGAAGGAGTACGGCGACAAGCTCTCGGCGGAGGAAAAATCCAAGATCGAGGCGGCCATCGCCGCGGCGGAGGCCGCCATCAAGGGCAACGACAAGGCGGAGATCGACGCCAAGGCCCAGGCGCTGGCGGAAGCCTCCCACAAGCTGGCGGAGAAGATGTATGCCGGCACCCAGGCGGAGGCCGCGGGGGCGGGCGCGTCCTCGGGGGCAGGGGGCAAGAAGCAGGATTCCGACGTGGTCGACGCGGAGTTCGAGGAAGTCAAGGACAAGAAGTAGGCAGCCCTGACGGACGGAAAGGCGCAGAGACGCTGAGAAGGCGGGTCTTCTCGGCATATACTCTGCGCCTTGTCGTCTTATGCGGTCCGCCACCGAGCCATGGCTAAGCGAGATTACTACGAGGTGCTGGGCGTCAACCGGGACGCCTCCGACGAGGAAATCAAGAAGGCGTACCGGCGCCTCGCCATGAAGTACCACCCGGACCGCAACCCGGACAACCCCCAGGCGGAGGAGCGTTTCAAGGAGGTCAAAGAGGCCTTCGAGGTGCTCTCCGATCCGGACAAGCGGGCCGCCTACGATCAGTTCGGCCACGCCGGGGTGGACGCAGCCGCAGGCGCCGGGGCCGGGTTCGGCGGTTTCGGCAGCTTCGCCGACGCCTTCGGCGACATCTTCGGCGACATCTTCGGCACGGGCGGGCGTACCCGCGCCTCCATGTACCGGGGTGCGGACCTGCGCTACAACCTGGAGATCACCCTGGAGCAGGCAGCGCGGGGCACCGAGACCAAGATCCGGGTGCCCACGCTAGCCACCTGCGAAGCGTGTCACGGGTCGGGGGCTCGGCCGGGAAGCGGTCCCGTCACCTGCCCCACCTGCCGCGGCCACGGCCAGGTGCGGATGCAGCAGGGCTTCTTTTCCATCCAGCAAACTTGCCCCACCTGCCACGGCACGGGCAAGCACGTCCCCCATCCCTGCGGCAACTGTGGCGGCAGCGGCCGCGTGAAGAAGCACAAGACCCTGTCGGTGAAGATCCCGCCGGGGGTGGACGACGGGGACCGCATCCGCCTCTCCGGCGAAGGGGAGGCGGGATTCTCGGGCGGCGGGCCGGGGGACCTCTACGTGGTGATCCACATCGCGCCCCATCCGGTGTTCACCCGGGACGGCAACGATCTCCACTGCGAAATGCCCATCAGCTTCGCCACCGCCGCCCTGGGGGGCGAGATCGAGATCCCCACCCTGGAAGGGGCGGCCAAGATCCGCATTCCCCCCGAGACCCAGTCGGGCAAGGTGTTCCGGCTGCGGGGCAAGGGCATCAAGGCCCTGCGCTCGAACGCCGTCGGCGACCTCCTGGTTCACGTGGTGGTGGAGACCCCGGTCAACCTTACGCCCCGGCAAAAGGAGCTGCTGGAGGAGTTCGAGCGCCTTTCCCGGGAGGGGGGCGAGCACCACAACCCTCGCCACAAGAGCTGGATGGACAAGGTGCGGGAGTTTTTCCAGCCCTGATCCTGCCCTGCTCCCCTTGACGTCCCGCTACAGGCGCCCGTGGCCCAGCCGGCGAAGACAAGGCGAGAGGGCCGCCAAGGCGAGCCCCGCCCCGAGGGAGGTGACCACGAAGATCAGGAAGAAGTCCGCCTGGCCGCCCAGCAGCCGGAAGTATTCGCCGCTGGCTACCCGCTCCAGCATCCCGGCCAGATAGCCTCCGATCAGGTTCGCCGCGAAGTTGGAGAGGAACCACACCCCCATCAGCATGGACGCGAAGCGCACCGGCGCGAGCCGCGTCACCATGGAAAGCCCCACGGGAGACAGGCACAGCTCCCCCAGCGTGTGGAGCAGGTAGGCGGCCACCAGCCACCCCGGACCCACGAGCCCCGGCCCTCCGCCCGCCGTGCCCACCGCCAGGACGGCGAAACCCGCCCCCAGGAAAAAGAGGCCCAAGGCCATCTTCATGGGGGTGGACGGTCCCCGGCCGCTCCCGTCCAGGCGCCGCCACAGGACGGAGGCCACGGGCGCCAGCACCAGAATGAAGGCCGGGTTGAGGGCCTGGAACCAGGCGGCCGGAATCGAGGTGAGGGGCACTAGCGGGGCGAGCCATTCGGGGATGCTGCGGTCGGTGGAGCGCTCGGCGAACACGGTCATGCTAGAGCCCGCCTGCTCGTAGGCCATCCAGAAGAAGACCACGAAAAGCGACGTGAGGCACAAGGCCAGCACCCGATGCCGGTCTTCCGGGCCGGAGGGAGCCCTCGCCGCCGAAACCGCAACGGCCCGGGCGGGGCGGTCTCCCACGTCCCCGAGCCACCGAGGACGGCCCGCCAGGTAGGCCGCCAGCCCCAGCACCATGCCGACCCCCGCCGCGGCGAAACCGTAACGCCAGCCGAAGCGGGGACTTTCCGCCAGGTAGCCGCAAACCAGGGACCCGGCCAGTCCCCCCAGGTTGATCCCCATGTAGAACAAGGTGAAGGCGCTATCCCGGCGGGGGTCCTCGGGCCCGTAGAGCTGGCCCACCATGGTGGAGACGTTGGACTTGAACAAACCGGTGCCGGCGATGATGAGGGCGAGCCCCAGGTAGAACGAGGCCAGAGTCTCCAGGGCTAGGCAGAAATGCCCCGCCGCGATGATGCTGCCGCCCGCCACCAGGGCCCGGTGGGTGCCCAGCCACCGATCGGCCAGGTAGCCGCCGATGACTGGGGTGAGATAAACGAGGCCGGTGTACCAGCCGTACAGCCGGCTCGCCTGCTCCACGCTCCAGCCGAAGCCGCCCGCCTCGGGGGCCGCAATCAGGAACAGCACCAGGATGGCCCGCATGCCGTAGTAAGAGAAACGCTCCCACATCTCGGTGACGAAAAGGAGGGCGAGCCCCGGCGGATGGCGCGCCGGGGCGGCCCCAGACGGGAATGAAGGGGGGGCTGGCATGGGCGCGAATGGAAATGTTAGCCGGGAGGCGCTGCGGCCGGGCGTCCGGTCCGATTCCGTTGGCCGTAGCGTGGAGAGTACAATGCCCCCCACCATTCCCGGGCTTGCGGACCCGCCGGCGCGAGGCCGCGTCCGTCCTCGAGCTCACCACCGCCCATCGTCGAGGAGGACTCCATGCTGAAGATCTGGGGCAGGGCCAATTCCATCAACGTGCAGAAAGTGTTGTGGTGCGCCGAGGAGCTGGGGCTCCAGTACCAGCGCATCGACGCCGGCATGGAGTACGGCGTGGTAGACACCCCCCAGTACCGCAGGCTCAACCCCAACGGCCTGGTGCCCACCATCGAGGACGGCCCTCTGACGCTGTGGGAGTCGAACGCCATCGTGCGCTATCTCGCTGCCCGATACGGAGCCGGAAGCCTTTGGCCCGTGGATCCGGTGGAGCGCGCCGACGCCGACAAGTGGATGGACTGGCAGATGTCCACCCTGTGGCCGCGGCTGCGGCCGGTGTTCTGGGGTCTGGTGCGCACGCCCCCGGAGAAGCGCAACGCCCAGGACATCGAGGACGCCCGTAAGAAAACCATCGATGCGTTCGGCATCCTGAACGAGGCCCTCGACGGACGCCTCTTCGTGGCCGGCAGCCAGCTCACCATGGGCGACCTCGTCCTGGGGGCTGCGGCCCAGCGCTGGTTCAACCTCCCGGTGGAGCGGCCCGCCATGGCCCATCTGGACGCCTGGTACCGGCGCCTCGAGGAGCGCCCGGCGTTCCGTAAGATCGTGGACCATCCCCTCACCTAGGCCGGCCGCGGGAAACTGGACGGGAGAAGCCTATGCCGGAAACCTACCTGACCGTGATCCTGCACCTCCTCGGCGCCGCCGTGGCGGGCGGCTCGATCGGCCTGGAGCGCAGCTTTCACGGCCGGCCGGCGGGCTTCCGCACCCATACCCTGGTGTGCATCGCCTCGAGCATGCTCATGCTGGTCACCCTCTACCAGTGGCAATGGCTCCCCGGCGTGCCCCTGGAGACGGTGCGCACCGACCCGACCCGCATGGCCCAGGGGATCATGACCGGCATCGGGTTCCTGGGGGCGGGGGTGATCTTCAAGGAGGGCTTGACGGTGCGGGGTCTCACCACCGCCGCCTCCATCTGGGCCACCGCGGCCGTCGGCATTCTCGTGGGGGTGGGCTTCTATTTCGCCGCGGTGCTGGCCACCCTCGCAGTGCTGGGCATCCTGTCGGTGTTTCGCTGGATCGAGCACGCCATGCCGAGCCAGTTCTACGCCCACCATCACGTGCGATTCGCCCGAGAGGCGGCCATGCCCGAGCAGGAGCTGCGCCGGCTCATCGCCTCCCACGGCTTCAGCATCGCCAACATGAACTATCGCCTGACCGGCGAGGGCAGGTTCTTCGAATACGGCATGGTGATCCGCACCACTTCCCCCGACAACATGCGGCGGCTCGCCGAAACGCTGCGCGCCTGCGAGCCGGTGCTGGAGTTTCGCATCTCCCCGGCCGGGGATTGAACGCGGAACGATCCCGGAACCGGCGGTCCCGGCCCCCTCAGGGACACGGGCCGACCCGGTAGCCCCCGTCCGCCCGCCGCAGGGTCGTTTCCTTGAAGGGCGACCACAGTCCCATGGGCTCGTGGGACCCCCGGGCGTAGGTCCAGCCCCACGCCACGTAGGCCCGGCCCCGCCGGACGTGGGTCACGTTGTCGCTGAAATACGGATCGCAGGCGGGCGGCCGAGGCCGGGTGCGCAGGACCGTGCGCCCGACCTCCCGCCGTTCGTTCCCCACTTGGGCCAACACCCGGTAGGCGTACCCGGTCTCGGGCCGAAGCCCGTGGTCGGCGAAGCTCGGTCCCTGCACCGGGTGGAACGCCGATGACGGCCCATCCCCCGACTCGCGGATCACCTCGTAGCCGTTTGCCCCGGGCACCGGCGTCCAGGCGAGGGCCACCGCGCCTTCGGCCGCATCCGCCCATAGGGCGGGCTCGGAAGGAAGCGCGGCCCGGATCTGCGGGCCGCTGGAAGCGCCCTCCGCCAACCGGTCCAGCATGGCCCGCACCGCCTTGATCTGGGCGCCGTCCTTCTGGGCATAGGCGGGACCGGTGTAGCCCCACCAGTCCCAGCACCCCTTGGGATTGAACGGCCAGGCCCAGGTGGCGGTGGTCTGGGGATAGAGCACGATGAGGCGGTTCGCCTCCGCCCAGGCGTTGTAGCCAGCGTGGCGTGCGTAGGCGTCGCCGATGCGGCCGGCATATTGCAGGCAGCCGTGGAAGGCCACGTGCACCCGGCAGCGGCCCTCTTCCTCGCACGCCCGGGGCACGTACACGTAGCCCTCGTCGGCGAGGCCGATGCGGCGCGGGGCGCCGCCGGCGAATTCCCCCTGGTCGAAGCGCCTGAGCCGTTCCCGGGACGCCGCGGTGGGGGGCGCGAGACGCCCGTGGAGGAACTGGAGAAGCGCCCCGGCGCCGTCGTAATCGCAATCGGCCAGGTACTGCCCGCCGGTCATGGAACAGGCGGTGCCGTAGTCCCGGGTCACCTGGGCATGGCCCGCCGGAAGGGCCGTCTGGTGGAAGATCTGGGCCTGGGGCACGAAATGGGCGTAGTAGCGCACCAGGGCTTCGGTCACCGGACGGCGCACCACCCCGTCGTTGTAGCCCGAGAACACCCACACCCGGGCGCGGGCCAGGGGGGCGAGGGAATCGATCCGGCCCTCCGCCGCCCATCGGCGGGTCAGGGCGACGAGTCGGGGCACGTCCGGCTCCCCTTCCATGCAGGAGAAACGGGCGCTGTCCAGATCTCCTTGGGCGCAGGCGTAGGGCCCGGCGGCGAAGACGCCCACCCCCTCCACCAGGGTCCCATGGGCCAGATGGAACTGGACCGCCATGTAGCCGCCGGAAGAGATCCCCGAGACGGAGGTTCCAGCCAGGTCGGCGCCATAGGCCCCGAGCCGCTCGGCCCCAAGAGCGCAGGCCGTTGCCAGCCAGAGAATCGGCGCGGCGAGGACACAACGGGAAGGCAAACCCATGCCGGCATAGTAGAGGGGGACTCGCCGGGGCACAAATCCCGCCCCACGGTTTCAAAAATTTCATGAAGAGGGCTGTAAACTTGGCGGCTCGAGCGGATCCCTCGGACCATTCCTTCATCCTGCACCGGAAGCAAATCACCGGATGAACCTCACCCGCCGCGCCTTTCTCCTCGGGCTCGCGGGCCTGGCGGCGGCGGGCTGCGCTCCCCGCGTCGTCGCGCCGGCTCCCGCCGGGCGCGACCCCTTCACCCTGGGGGTCGCATCGGGTTATCCGCGTCCCCACGGCTTCGTGCTGTGGACGCGGCTCGCCCCGGAGCCCCTGGCGACGGGCGGCGGCATGCCTCCCGCCCCGGTGCCCGTCGCCTGGGAAGTGGGCACCGACGAGACCTTCGCCCGGGTCCTGGCCCGGGGCGAGGCCGTGGCCCTGCCGGAACTGGCCCACGCGGTCCACGTGGAAGTGACCGGGCTCGAGCCCGGCCGCTGGTACCACTACCGCTTCCGCACCGGCGATGCGGTGAGCCCCGTGGGCCGCACCCGCACCGCTCCCGGTGGGGCGGTCTCCCGCCTGGCCCTGGCCTTCGCCTCGTGCCAGCACTACGAGCACGGCCACTACGCCGCCTACCGCCACATGGCCGCCGAGCCCCTGGACCTGGTGGTGCACGTGGGGGACTACATCTACGAATCCAGCGGTCTTGCGGCGAACAAGGTACGCTCCCACGGGGCGGGGGAAGCGCTGACCCTGGAAGACTACCGTCGGCGCTATGCCCTGTACCGGCTGGACCCCGCCCTCCAGGCGGCCCACGCGGCCTTCCCCTGGCTCGCCACCTGGGACGATCACGAGGTGGACAACGACTACGCGGGCGACCGGAGCCAGGACTGGGACGAGCGGGAGACCTTCCTCGCCCGGCGGGCGGCGGCTTACCAGGCCTATTACGAGCACATGCCCCTGCCCCGAACCGCCCGGCCCTCCGGGCCCGCGATGCAACTCTACGCCCAGGCCGGCTTCGGCCCCCTGGCCCGCTTTTTCGTCCTGGACGGCCGCCAGTACCGGGATCCCCAGCCCTGCCCGCGGCCCTGGCGGAGCGGCGGCAGAACGGTGGACCGGGAAAACTGCCCGCAGCGGCTCGATCCGGCCCGCTCCATGCTGGGGTTGCGCCAGGAGCGCTGGCTCACGGAGGGTCTCCAGCGGACCCGGGCCAGGTGGAACCTGATCGCCCAGCAGACCATGATGGCCCAAGCGGACCGGCAGCCGGGGCCCGGCCAGGCTTTCTGGACCGACAGCTGGGACGGCTACCCGGCCGCCCGCAGGCGCCTGCTGGAAACCCTGGCGGCCGAAGGCGTCCCCAATCCCCTGATCTTGAGCGGCGACATCCACGCTTTCGCGGTGAGCGAGCTCAAGATCGATTTCGACGATCCCGGCTCGGCCCCGGTGGCGAGCGAGCTGGTCACCACCTCCATCAGCTCCCGGGGCTTCTCCTGGCGCCGGATCCAGGAAATGGTGGAGGACAACCCCCACATCCTGTTCGCCGACAGCCGCTTCCGCGGCTATACCACCCTGGAGCTCACCCCGGACCGGGCCGTGGCGCGGCTTAGGGCCCTGCACGACGTCGCGAACCCGGAAAGCCCGATCCGCACCCTGGCGGAATTCGCGGTGGAAAACGGGCGTCCCGGTCCCCGGCGGCGGGTCTGAGGCGTTCGCCCTTTCATCCGCCCAGCCGCGCCACTACCGCCACCGCGCCGAGAAACTGCAGGGCGTTGATCCACACCGACAGGCGGTGGAGCCGGTCGAAGCGGGCGTGGGCTTCCTCGTCCCCCGCCGCGGCCGCGTCCCGGTGCCGCTGGATGACCGGCAACAGCCACCGGCGCAGGGCCAGCGCCGCGAAACCCACTGCGGCCATCACGACCGCCTCCGCCGGGCGCACCCAAGCCAGCGCCCCGGCGGCCGCGAGCCCGCCGATCCCCACCACTAAGTGGTACCAGGGAAACAGGGCGCGAAGGAACTGGCCCGCCGCGGCAGCCTCCAGCCGGGTGAAGACGAGGGGCGCCACCACGGCACTGAAGAAGGCCATGCTTCCCATCACTAGAGCGGAAGCCAGCAGCCCGATCTTGATGGCGATGAGGGATCCCATGGCGAAGCCGGCGGTGCGGGGCTCTAAGTGTAGGCGAGGAGCCGGCCGCAGGCGACGATGGCGATCCAGATCAGGATGGAGGCCCCCGCGTGGAGCCGGGCCAACCCGGGCGCCGGGACGTCCGTGTCCCAGGCCGCCGCCTGCCGGAAGGGGCCCAGGTGGAACATCAGGGCGTTGATCCCCGCCGCCATCAGCAGGCTCATCTTGAGCAGGAACACCCGGTTCGCGATGAATTCGGAGGCATGGGCCGAAAACATGAGCAGGCCGCTGGGAACGATGAGCAGCAACGCAGCCAAGCTCCAGGGCAGGAGATGGCAGGCCAGGGCCCCCACCGGCAGGCGCTTCGAGACGCCCAGCACCCGCAGGTCGAACAGCACCACGCCC
Source organism: Pelomicrobium sp. P1 (assembly GCF_052805615.1). Taxonomy (NCBI): domain Bacteria; kingdom Pseudomonadati; phylum Pseudomonadota; class Hydrogenophilia; genus Pelomicrobium; species Pelomicrobium sp. P1. The sequence goes on along the minus strand of NZ_JBRBEM010000007.1, from coordinate 32,103 downwards.
CCTACCAGGACGGCGAGGCCGAGCAGATGCACCACCTCCACGATGGGATAGAGCCACAGGCTCTCCCGCATCGCTCGGGCGATGGGCAGCGCCTCCACCAGCGCCAGGGGGAGCACTGCCTCCTCCGGCGCCATTCAGCGCAGCTCCGTGGTCTTGCCCCCCACGGTGATGCGCTCCGCGCGCATCTCCTGGGGATCGCTGCGGTGGGGATAGCCTTCCACGGTGGCCGGGGTGCCCGGCGTCAACGCGGAGGCGGGAAGCCCCCGGTTGCTCATACGGCTGGGCGGCGCCAGGACCACCCGCCAGGTTTTGCCCGGCGTCTCCAGTTCGATGAAGCCGTGGGGATGCTCGTAGCCGGAGCGCTTGATCACGCCGGTGAGGGTGAGCGGGGTCGAGCTGTCGTATCCACTCCAGCCGTGGTGGGCGAGCGTCGGTGTCCCCAAGCCCAGGGCCAGCGTGAGCGTCAGGATTCGTCTCGTCATGAGCTCCTCGTTTCGCAAAGTCCGAGCTTCAAACGTTCCAGGAACTACTCAAGCCGGCGATGGAAAAACCCTTGGCCTGCAGGATCGCCAGCAGGGGCCCCGGATCCCGGGGAAACACCGCCACGTAGCGGGGCCCTTTGCCCGCCCGGGGATAGAAGTACACGCCTTTGCGCAAGAGCTGGCGCTTGAACTCCACCCGCTCGATGTCGGCATAGTCCAGCTCGGCGCGCATGAGGTAAATCGCCACCAGGAAGTCGTCGTACAGGGCCACCCGGCCGAATCCGCCCAGGTAGAACAGGGGGCCGATCCCGGCCCTTAAGGGGCAGCGCTGCTCCAGCAGGGGCCGGGCCCTGCGCTCCCGCTGGGAGCGCCTCGACGGCGCCACCACCAAGGTGAGATAGCCGGTGGCGGCCAGCACCGCCAGGACCGCCCATACCAGCAGGTCTTGATCCTGCATCCCGGCGGGGCCCTATTCCTCCGGATCGGGCCGCCAGTCCCGGGGATCGGGCGTGAGAAGCGCCGCCACTTTCCGATTTTCCCCCTCGTCCGCCGGGCGCCAGGGGCGGGCGCTCGCCTCCCAATCCTGGAACGGAAAAGGTTTCTGCTCGGTGTTGAACGTGAGGAACAGGAAGATGTTGTAAGCGAAGGCGGCCAATTGGGCGCCGAAGCGGAGGAGGTTGCCGTTGGGTTCGCCGGTGACCAGGCGGAACAGGAACTGGAGCACGATCACGGCGACGAGCACCAGCTCGGTGATGGTGTAGACCACCCCCATGAGCAGCATGGCGAGGGCCCGCAGCCACAGGGTGGAGGAGGTGAGGTTGCGCTTGAGGTTCTCGTTCACGGCAATTCTCGGACTCCTTGCCCCCGGACGAAGGCGCCCGCGTCAGGCGGCGCGCTCGTCTCCTCCGCCCAGGCGCTCCATGATTTCCCGGTACTGCTGGCGGGCCCGGGCGACGGCCTCCCTCACCTCCTCCCGGAGCTCGCGCCAGGCCTCTCCCGCCGCCTCTTTGAGCCGGGCCAGCCGCTCCCGCGCCGCGCGGGCTTGCTCTTCCAGCGCCTGGGCGGCGTTCTCGAGGGCCTCCCGGGCTTCCGAGCCGGCCCGCTCCGCCCGCCGGCGCAGCTCCTTCACTTCCTTCTCCAGGGCCGCCAGCTCCTCCTCGGTGCGGCGCACGAAGGCTTCCTTTTCCTCCCGCGCCCGGTCGACCGCCGCCCGTGCCGTCTGCCGCACCTCTTCTTCGAGGCCCTTGCCCGTCCCGTCCCGCCCCCGGTCCTCCCCGCAGCCGCCCGCCACCAGGAGCAGGGCCAGGACCAGCAGCCGGCTTAGGCGCGGCGCCACAGGGTCCCCTTGGGCGTGTCTTCCAGCACGATGCCCGCCGCCGCCAGCTCCTCCCGGATGCGGTCGGCTTCGGCGAAGTCGCGCGCCCGGCGCGCGTCCGCCCGGGCGGCGATCAACCGCTCGATGCGTTCCGCGGAATAGGCGCCGGCCTCGGCCGCCGGCGCCTCCCGCAGGAACTGGAGGGGCTCCTGCTGCAGCAGCCCCAGCACGCCCCCCAGCCCTTTGAGCAGGGCGGCGTCCCGGGGCGAGCGGCTGCGGTTCACCTCGTTCGCCAGGTCGAACAGCACGGCGATGGCCTCCGGCGTGCCGAAATCGTCGTCCATGGCCTCGCGCAAGCGCCGGGCCCGGGGATCATTCCAGTCGACCCCGTCCACAGGCGCCTCCACGTCCTTGAGGGCCGTGTAGAGCCGGGTAAGGGCGGCCCGGGCCTCGCGCAGATGCTGGTCCGAATAATTGAGGGGGCTACGGTAGTGGGCGCGCAGGATGAAAAAGCGCACCACTTCGGGCTGGAACTTCTCCAATACTTCCCGCACGGTGAAGAAGTTGCCCAGGGACTTGGACATCTTCTCGTTGTCCACGCGCACGAAGCCGTTGTGCATCCAGTAGTTCACGAACACGTGGCCGTGGGCGCCCTCGGACTGGGCGATTTCGTTCTCGTGGTGGGGGAACTGCAGGTCCTCCCCGCCGCCGTGGATGTCGAAGTGCTCTCCCAGGTAGTGCTCGCTCATCGCCGAGCACTCGATGTGCCAGCCGGGCCGACCCGGCCCCCAGGGCGAGGGCCATTGGGGCTCGCCCGGCTTGGCCGCCTTCCACAGGACGAAGTCGAGGGGATCCTGCTTGTGGGGATCCACTTCCACCCGGCTGCCCGCCCGCAGGTCTTCCAGGGTTTTGCCCGAGAGCTTGCCGTAGGCCGGGAACTTGCGCACCGCGTAATAGATGTCCCCGTTCGCCGCCTGGTAGGCGAGGCCCTTGGCGAGCAGCATCCGGATCATCTCCAGCATGTGCCCCACGTGCTGGGTCGCCCGGGGCTCATGGGTCGGCCGCTCGATTCCGAGCCGGTCGGCGTCTTCGTGCATGGCTCGGATGAAGCGCTCGGTGAGCCGTTCCACCGGCTCGCCGCTTTCCCGCGCCCGGTTGATGATCTTGTCGTCGATGTCGGTGATGTTGCGCACGTAGGTGACGTCGAAGCCGCAGGCGCGCAGCCATTTCACCACCATGTCGAACACCACCATCACCCGGGCGTGGCCCAGGTGGCAGTAGTCGTACACAGTCATGCCGCACACGTACATGCGCACCTTGCCCGGCGTGATGGGCACGAAGGGCTGCTTCTGCCGGGTAAGGCTGTTGTAGATCCTCAGCATCGAATTTCGTCTTTCGCTGGTCCGCCGGGGAGCAGGTCCGGTATCTTAGAGGAAGCGCATGAGATAGAATTCCGGCTCAGAAGTAACCGCCGGATAAACAATAAAAAGTATATCACGGCGCCTGCGCCGCCCCGGCACCCCCGGGCCCCCTCCCACCCGGCGCGGGGCTGGGACCACCGGCCCCGCCCGCGAGAGTAAAGGAGCTTCTCATGGTCAAGATGAAAACCCGCTTCGGCGAGATCGCCTTGGAGCTCGACGCCGCGCGGGCCCCGGCGACGGTGGAGAACTTCCTCTCCTACGTGCGCAGCGGCTTCTACGACAACACCCTCTTCCACCGGGTTATCGACGGTTTCATGATCCGGGGCGGCGGCTTCGCCCCGGGCATGCGCCAGAAGGCCACCCAGGCGCCCATCCGCAACGAGGCCGACAACGGCCTCAAGAACGAAACCTACACCATCGCCATGGCCCGCACCTCCGATCCCCACTCGGCCACCTCCCAGTTCTTCATCAACGTGGCCGACAACGCCTTCCTCGATTTCACGTCCCCCACCCCCCAGGGCTGGGGCTATTGCGTGTTCGGGCGGGTGGTGGCGGGCCGCGACGTGGTGGACATGATCAAGGGGGTCGAAACGGGATCCCACGGCCTCCACCGGGACGTGCCGGTGGAAGAGGTGGTGATCGAGAAGGCGTGGGAGGAATAAATCCACCGGCCGCCCCGCCATGGACGCTGCCCTTTTCATCTCCGACCTGCACCTGGCCGAGGAACGCCCCCGCACGGCCGAGCGCTTCTTCCGCTTCCTGCAAGAGGAAGCCCGGGGGGCGCGCTCGCTCTACATCCTCGGCGATCTCTTCGAGTACTGGATCGGGGACGACGATCTGGAAGACCCCTTCAACGCCCGGATCACCCGAGCCCTGGCCGAAACCGCCCAGGCGGGCGTCGAGATTCTCTTTCTCCACGGCAACCGGGACTTTCTGGTGGACGGCCGCTGGGCCGCGGCGGCGGGAGCGCGGCTCATCGCCGACCCCACCCAGGTGGAGCTCTATGGCACGTCCACCCTCCTCATGCACGGCGACACCCTGTGCCTGGACGACAAGCCTTACCAGGCGTTCCGCGCCCAGGTGCGCGATCCCGCCTACCAGAGGGCCTTCCTCGCCAGGCCTCTGGCCGAGCGGCGGGCGCTGGTGCGCAGCCTCCGGGAAGAGAGCGCCCGGGCGAAGGGGGAGAAAAGCGAAGCCATCATGGACGTGACGCCCGCGGCGGTGGAGGAGGTCTTGAGGCGCCACAGCTACCCGCGCCTGATCCACGGCCACACCCACCGGCCGGCGCGCCACTTGCACCGGGTGGACGGGCGCTCCTGCGAGCGCTGGGTGCTCACCGACTGGGACGAGGAGCGGGGCGGCTTCCTGCGAGTGGATGCCTCGGGCTGCCGGGCGGTCGCCCTCCATTGAGCCTCCGGTAAGCGTGGAGAGGGCGCTCGCCAAGGACCCGACTCAGGCGCGGATGCGCTCCAGCACCTCCTGCGGATCGGGATCGGGCCGCTCCCCCGTGTCGAAGCGCAGCACCCGGTCCGCCTCCCCTTCGTCCATGGGTTCCCGCTGGGCCAGTTGCCTCTCCAAGACCCGTTCGTCCGCCTCCGAGACGTCGGTCCCCTTCGCCAGCCGCCGACGCACCCGCTCCCGCAAAACTCCTTCCGCCGCGATGAATTCCAGCACCACGCAGCGCAGCCCCGCGGCCCGGGCCGCGTCGGTGACGAGGGTCCGCTGCCAGCGCTTGAGGAAGGTGCCGTCGGCGATGGCGATCCAACCGGCCCGCCCGATGGCGAGGCAAAGCCGCGCCACGTGCTCGTAAACGCGCTGGGTGACCTCCAGCGCGTACAGATCCGCCTCCAGGCCGGAGCCGCTTCGGCTCGTGGGCTCGAGGCCCGCCAAGCGCTTCCTCTCCACGTCGGTGCGCACGCGAATGGCGTCGATCAGCGGCAGAAGCCTTCGGGTGAAGCGGCTCTTGCCCGAGGCCGACACGCCGCAGGTGAGGATCAGCAGCCTCTCCGCATGCCGGCAGAAGCGCTCGGCCAGTTCCACGTACGCGGCGCACTCCCCCTGCTGGGCGGCGCGCTCTTCGTCCGGAAGCCCCGGCTGGCGGGCGCGGATCGCGGCGATCTTGGCCCGCACCAGGGCCCGGTAGACGAGATAGAAGCGCAGCACCGTAACGCCCCCATAGTCCCCCGTCTCTTCCAGGTAGCGGTTGAGAAAGCGCCGCGCGACGCGGGCCTGGCCCCGGTGGTGGAGGTCCATGACCAGGAAGGCCGCCTCGTTCATGACGTCGATCCAGCGCAGGCTCGGATCGAATTCGATGCAGTCGAAGATGACGATGTCCCCGTCCACCAGGGCCATGTTGCCCAGGTGCAGGTCCCCGTGGCATTCCCGCACCGCCCCGGCCGCAAGGCGCTGCCGGAACGCCGGGAGGAGGCGCGCCGCCTCGGCCTCGGTCCAGGCCTGCAGGGCCTCGAGCCGCGCCTTGAGGGCCGGCTCGGGGCACAGCACCAGGAGCTGGGCGAAGTTCTCCGCCGCCGGCGCCACCACCGCGGCGGGCGTCCCGTACGGTGCGCCTTCCTCCGCCACCGCGGCCTGCCGGTGGAACGCCGCCACCCGCGCCGCGAGGCGCTCCCCCCACTCGTCCGCCAGGCCCTCCCGGGCGGCGATCCGGTCGAGCAGGGCCTCCTGGTCGAAGCGGCGCATCTTGACCGCGTACTCGAGGACGGCTCCCTCGCCGGAAAAAGCGGGCGCTCGTGGATCTCCCCGCACCGCCACCACTTCCAGGTAGAGCTCGGGGGCCAGGCGGCGGTTGAGCCGCAGCTCCTCCTCGCAGTAGTGGCGGCGCTGGGCCAGGGCGCTGAAATCGAGGAAGCCCAGGTTAAGAGGCTTCTTGATCTTGTAGGCGTAGGGGCCGGCGAGGATGACGAAAGAGATGTGGGTCTCGAGGAGCTTGAGGTCCGCGGCCGGATGGGGATAGGCGCCGGGCCGTAACAGGGCCTGGACCAGGACCCGCTGACGATGGACGGCGTCCCGCGCAGCGGCCACGACTCAGGCGATCTGGGCCAGGCCCCGGGCCAGATCCGCCTGGAGGTCGGCCACCGATTCCAGTCCCACCGCGAGCCGCAGCAGCCCCTCGCCGATGCCCGCCGCCGCCCGCGCTTCCGGGCTGATGCGGCCGTGGGTGGTGGTGGCCGGGTGGGTGATGGTGGTCTTGACGTCGCCCAGGTTGGCGGTGATGGAAATCATGCGGGTGGAATCGATCACCCGCCACGCCGCTTCGCGCCCGCCTTTGACCACGAAGGAGACGATGCCGCCCCCCGTGGCCTGCTGGCGCATCGCCAGGGCGTGCTGGGGATGGCTGGGCAGCCCCGGGTAGTAGACCCGCTCCACCGCGGGCTGAGCCTCCAGCCACCGGGCCAGGCGCAGGGCGTTGTCGGAATGGGCCCGCATGCGCAGCTTCAGCGTCTCCAGCCCCTTGAGGATCACCCAGGCGTTGAACGGGCTCATGCTGGGGCCCGCAGTCCGCAGGAACGGGTACACGCCGTCCATCACCAGCTCCCGCGGACCCAGCACCGCGCCGCCCAGCACCCTCCCCTGGCCGTCCAGGTACTTGGTGGCCGAGTGGATGACCAGGTCCGCGCCCAGCTCGAAGGGGCGCTGCAGTACGGGGGTGCAGAAGCAGTTGTCCACCGCCAGCCATGCCCCCGCCGAACGGGCCACTTCCGCCAGGGCCCGAAGGTCCGAGATCTCGGTGAGGGGATTGGACGGCGTTTCCACGAAGAGCAGCCGGGTGTTGGGCCGCACCGCCCGGGCCCATTCGGCCGGGTCGGTGGCCGAGACGAAGGTGGTCTCCACCCCGAACTTGGGGAGCACCTGGGTGAAGAGCTGCACCGTGGCGCCGAAGATGCTGTGGGAGGCGACGATATGCTCGCCCGAGCGCATGAGCCCCATGACCGTGGCCAGAATGGCCGCCATGCCGGAGGCGGTGGCGAGGCAGCAGGGCGCCCCTTCCAGGGCTGCCAGCCGCTCTTCGAACGCGGTGACCGTGGGGTTGGTGAAGCGGGAGTAGATGTAGCCCGGCTCCTGTTGGGCGAAGCGCGCCGCCGCCTGGGCGGCGTTGTCGAAGACGAAGCTGGAGGTGAGGTACAGGGCCTCGGAATGCTCGTTGAACTGGCTGCGGTGGATTCCGGTGCGCAGCGCCCGGGTCTCGAAATCGAATTCCTCTGCCATCTTGGCACCTGCCTGCAAGGCAATAAAAAAACCCGCTCAGCCAGCGACGGAGACGGGTTTCCCTCGCTTTAGCGGCATTTGTTGAGCGCCCGCAAGCTGACGGTCAAATCGGCGCTTCGAGGCAAGGTACGCTGGAAGCCCCCGCTTGTCAATCGGGAGCCGGCTCTCAATCGACGGTGACGAGGTTCAGGTCGAGCTGGGCGGCCTCCTGGGCCGCCTGGGCGCCGCGCCCGCGCCGGGCCTCGAGAAAGCTCAGGTACTCGGGGGTCACGTCTCCGGTAATGTAGCAGCCGTCGAAACAGGAGGTTTCGAAGGATACGAGCTTGGGATTGACCTTGCGCACCGCCTCCTTCAAGGCTTCCAGGTCCTGGTAGATGAGATGGTCAGCGCCGATTTCCCGGGCGATCTCCTCCGGCTCGCGTCCGTTGGCGATCAGCTCCTCCCGGGTGGGCATGTCGATGCCGTAGACGTTGGGGTAGCGCACCGGCGGCGCGGCCGAGGCGAAGTACACCTTGTGCGCCCCTGCCTCCCGGGCCATCTGCACGATCTCCCGGCTGGTGGTGCCGCGCACGATGGAGTCGTCCACTAACAGCACGTTCTTGTCCCGGAACTCCACGTTGATGGCGTTCAGCTTGTGCCGCACCGACTTCTTGCGGATCGACTGCCCCGGCATGATGAAGGTGCGGCCGATGTAGCGGTTCTTGACGAAGCCCTCGCGGAAATCGATGCCCAGGCGGTTCGCCAGTTGCAGCGCTGCCGGGCGGCTGGAATCAGGTATCGGGATCACCACGTCGATGTCCAGGTGGCGCATCTCCCGCTTGATCTTCTCGGCCAGCGCCACCCCCATGTTGAGCCGGGCCTCGTACACCGACACCCCGTCCATGACCGAGTCCGGACGCGCCAGGTAGACGTATTCGAAGATGCACGGGTTGCGTGACCAGCGCTTGGCGCACTGCTTGCTGTAGAAGTTGCCGTCCACGTCGATGAAGATGGCCTCCCCCGGGTCCACGTCCCGGGTGAGCTTGAAGCCCAGGGTGTCCAGCGCCACGCTCTCGGAGGCCACCAGGTACTCGGTGCCCTGGTGCGTGTGGGCCTGGCCCACCACCAGGGGACGGATGCCCAGGGGATCGCGGAAGGCGAGCAGCCCGTAGCCGGCGATCATCGCCACGCAGGCGTAGGCGCCGCGGCAGCGGCGGTGCACCCCCTCCACCGCGCGGAAAATGGTGGGCAGATCCAGCCGGTGGTTGACGGTACACTCCTGTAGCTCGTGGGCCAGCACATTGAGCAGCACCTCCGAATCGGAGTTGGTGTTGATGTGGCGCAGGTCCTGGCGGAACATCTCCTGCTTGAGCTGCTCCGAGTTGGTGAGATTGCCGTTGTGGCCGAGCACGAGGCCGAAGGGGGAATTCACGTACAGGGGCTGGGCTTCCGCCGCGGACTCGGCCGAGCCCGCGGTGGGATAGCGGCAGTGGGCGATGCCCATGTTGCCCGTGAGGGCCCGCATGTTGCGGGTGCGGAACACGTCCCGCACCAGTCCCGGGCCCTTGTGCATGTGGAAGGTGTTGCCCTCGGCCGTGACGATGCCGGCCGCATCCTGGCCGCGGTGTTGCAGCACCAGCAGCCCGTCGTACAACAACTGGTTGACCGGCCCGCGGGCCACTACGCCGATGATGCCGCACATGCTTCCGTCACCCCCATTCAGCCGCCGCCCACGGGCTCTGCCTCCCGGAAACGGATTTGCTGAGACAGCTTCTGCGGCAGCCAGTTCTTGACGCTGCTCGCCAGTCCCTCCAGCGGGGCGCTCAAGGTCGCTTCCCGCCAGAACGGCTCCCGCGGCACCGAGGTGAGGCCCGCCAGCAGCACGCCCACCAGCACGATGAGCACGCCCCGGGCCAGGCCGAACAGGGCGCCCATGCCCCGGTCGAGGAGGGACAATCCCGCCACCTTGACGAGTTCCGCCACTGCCAGGGTGACGAGGGCCGAGAGCACCAGAGTGGCAACGAAAAGCAGCAGGAACGCCAGGAGCAGGCGCAGGGACGCGCCGGGCAACGCTACCGGCAACGCCTCCGCCACGGGGGCGGTGAAGGCGTTCGCCACCAAGAAGGCGGCCACCCATCCTCCCAGGGCCATCACTTCCCTCACCGCGCCCCGCAGGACGCTCACCAGCACCGACAGCCCGACGATTCCCAGCACCAGGTAATCGAATGCAGTCATTCGCGCCGGCGTAACCCGTTCCGGAAACCCGCACTCATGGCCTTTTCCCTGCCTTCACGGGGAAGCGATGATGCCGTTCAGGCCCAGCCGTTCCAGCCTGGCGAGGGTCTGTTCCGCTGCCTCCCGGGTCGGGAAGGGACCCGCCCGGACCCGCACCTGCTTTCCCTTGGCCGTCGCGACGGTCTCAGTATAGGCCTGGATGCCGTTGGCAGAAAGCTTGTCTTTCAACTGCTTGGCATTTTCCGCGCTGGAGAAGGCCCCCACCTGGACCACGTAGGCGCCGGAAGTTTCCCACGCCCGGTTCTCGGCGGTCGCCTTCGTCCTTTCCCTGGATTCTGGCGCAGCGGACCTGGCCTCAGCGGACCTGGCCTCTCGTGCCGGCTCCGGTGGCGCCGGGGCGACACCGGCCTGCACCCCGTCCGGCTTCTCCTTCGGGGTGGCCGGCGCGGCGGCCCCGGGCGGCGCAATGGCGGAGGACAAAGCCGCCGGCGGGCGGCTCACCGTCCCCGCCTCCTTGGGCGGTGCGGGCGCCACCAGGGGCGGCGCCGTCTCCTGGGAGGGGATGCGGATCTCGATGGATTGGGAGACGGGGCGGGGCTCCCGCTCGAGCACCATGGGCAGCACCACCACAGCGATCAAGACCAGGGCGATGGCGCCGATCAGCCTTCTGCGCGCGCGCTTCCTGAACTGTAGCTCTTCGCTGCTGAGCGCTTTCGCCATCTAGGAGGCCGGGATGGAAGGCCTGGGCTCGCCCGCTTGCGCGTGAACCTGCATGATCTCGGCGACGGTAAGAAAGGAGCCGAACACCACGATTCTATCATCCTCCCTCGCCCGGGCCGAAGCCTCGGCGAAGGCGGCGGCAGGCTGGGAGAAGGCGCGTACCTCCCCTTCCGCCCCCGCGTCCCGCAGGGCTTGGACGATGCGCTCGGCGCTGGCGCCCCGCTCCCCCGGCAGGGTGGCGGCGAGCCACACGTCCACCCGGGGCTTGAGCGCCCGGGCGACGCCCAGGATGTCCTTGTCCTTGAACATGCCGATCACGGCGAAGGTGGTACGGAAGCGCCCCTGGCTCGCCAGGTTTTCCGCCAGGGCCCGGGCCGCGTGGGGGTTGTGGGCCACGTCCAGCACCACCACCGGTCGGCCCGGCAGCACCTGGAACCGGCCCGGCAGGCGAACCTCCACCAGGCCGCGCCGGATGTCCCCCGCCGCCACCGGCAGCCGTTCTTTAAGCTCGTCCACCACCGCCAGGGCGGCGGCGGCGTTGCGCAATTGGTAGCCGCCGGCGAGGGCCGGGCGTGGCAGGCCAGCCCGCCGCACGCCGTAACCCCAGTAGGTCCAGTGGGCCCCTTCCGCGGTGTAGCCGAAGTCGCGCCCGATCTGCAGCAGGTCGGTGCCCACGTCCCGGGCGTGGGTCTCAATCACGGCCGGCGGATCCGGGTCGGCGCATACTGCCGCGCGTCCGCGCTTGAAGATGCCCGCCTTCTCGAAGCCGATCTCCTCCCGGGTGTTGCCGAGGTATTCCATGTGGTCGAAGTCGATGCAGGTCACCACCGCGCAGTCGTTGTCGAAGATATTGACCGCGTCCAGGCGCCCACCCAGCCCCACCTCCAGGACCGCCACATCCACCCGGGACTCGATGAAGATGAGCATGGCCGCCAGGGTGCCGAACTCGAAGTAGGTAAGGGGCGTCGAGCCCCGGGCCGCCTCGATCCGGCGGAACGCCTCCACCAGGGCCTCGTCGGCCGCCTCCCGTTGCGCCACCCGGACCCGCTCGTTGTAGCGCAGCAGATGGGGGGAGGTGTAAAGCCCCACCCGGTAGCCGGCGCAGGCATAGATGGATTCCAGCAGGGCGCACACGGAGCCCTTGCCGTTGGTGCCGCCCACGGTGATCACCGGAAACGGCGGCACGAGCCCGAGGGTCTTCCAGACCCGGGATACCCGGTCCAGCCCCATTTCGATGACCCGGGCAGTCCCCTGCTCGAGACGGGCGAGCCATTGGGCGAGGCTCGCCCCGGGGCCGAGGGCGGACATGGAAGGGAATTCGCTGGGCATGGAATTGATCCGCAGGGAAACGGCCGGAATCGATCCGGGACGGAGGAAGGGTTCAAACGGCCGGGGCGCGCATAAGCAGGGTGACCAGGCTCGCCAGGGTGTCCCGCATCCGGCGCCGGTCCACGATCAGGTCGATAGCCCCGTGCTCCAGGAGAAACTCCGAGCGCTGGAACCCCTCGGGCAGGGTCTCCCGCACCGTCTGCTCGATCACCCGGGGGCCGGCGAAACCGATCAGGGCCCCGGGCTCGGCGATTACCACGTCGCCGATCATGGCGAAGCTGGCCGAGACGCCCCCCATGGTGGGATCGGTGAGCACGGAGATGAACGGCAGCCGTGCCTCGGCGAGCTTGCCCAGGGCGGCGTTGGTCTTGGCCATCTGCATGAGGGAAAAGAGCCCCTCCTGCATGCGCGCGCCCCCGGTGGCGGTGAAGCAGACGTAGGGAAGGTTTCCCTCCAGACAGGCCCGCACCCCCCGCACGAAACGCTCCCCCACCACCGAGCCCATGGAGCCGCCCATGAAATCGAACTCGAAGGCGGCCGCCACCAGGGGCACCGTCTTGACGCTGCCCTGGATCACCACCAGGGCGTCGTCCTCGCCGGTTTCCGCCTGCGCCTCCTGGAGCCGCTCGGTGTAGCGCTTGCTGTCTTTGAACTTAAGCGCATCCACCGGCACCACTTCGGCGCCGATCTCAAAACGCCCCTCCGGATCCAGCAGCAGGTTCAATCGCTCCCGCGCCCCGAGCCGATTGTGGTGGTTGCATTTGGGGCAGACGTTGAGATTCTTCTCCAGGTCGGAGTAATACAGCACCGCCTCGCACGCCTCGCACTTGCTCCACAAGCCCTCCGGCACTCCGCGCCGGCCGCCCACGTCCCGGCGCTTGATCTTGGGAGGAAGGAGCTTGCGGAGCCAGCTCACGGGACCCTCCCCGGGGCCGCGGCGCCCTGGTCCATGCCTTCCCGCAGGCTCGCCACCAGGGTCCGCACCCGGGCCAGCACGACGTCCCGGGGCGAGTCCTCGATCTCCTGGACGATGCGGCTGCCCACCACCACCGCGTCCGCCACCTCCGCCACCGCGCGCGCGGTCCGGGCGTCCCGGATGCCAAAGCCCACGCCGATGGGGAGCCGGATGCTCCGCCGCAGGACGGCGATGCGGGAACGCACGTCGTCCAGGTCCAGGTGGGAAGCGCCGGTCACTCCCTTCAGGGAGACGTAATAGACGTAGCCGCGAGCAAGCCGCGCTACCTGGGCGATGCGGGCCTCGGGGGTGGTGGGGGAGAGAAGATAGATGGGGTCGACCTCCGCAGCCGTGAGCCGCCGCGCCAGCGCCTCCCCCTCCTCGGGAGGATAGTCCACCACCAGCACCCCATCCACCCCGCACGCTCGCGCCTGCTCGACGAAGACGTCATAGCCCATCGCCTCAATGGGGTTGGCGTAGCCCATGAGCACCACGGGCGTCTCCCCGTCGAGCCGGCGGAACGCCTCCACCAGGCCGAGCACCTGACGCAGGGTGATCCCCTGCTTGAGGGCCCGCTCGGAAGCGCGCTGGATAACGGGGCCGTCGGCCATGGGGTCGGAAAAAGGCACCCCCAGCTCGATCACGTCGGCACCCCCCGCCACCAGGGCCTCCAGGATGGGAAGGGTGAGCCGGGGCTCGGGATCTCCCGCGGTGACGAAAGGGATCAAGGCCTTGCGGCCCTGCCGCTGGAGTCGCTCGAAGGCGGCGCCGATGCGTGACATGACGCTTGCGTCCGCGGCGGTTTTAGAGGCTGATTCCGCAGCGGCTGGCCACGGTGTTGATGTCCTTGTCGCCGCGGCCGGAGAGATTCACCAGCAGCAGGGCGTCCTTGGACAGGGTGGGCGCCAATCTCGCCGCGTACGCCAGGGCGTGGGCCGATTCCAGGGCCGGGATGATGCCCTCGTACCGGCACAAGGCGTGGAAGGCCTCCAGTGCCTCCTCGTCGGTGACCGCCACGTACTCGGCCCGGCCGCTGTCCTTGAGCCAGGCGTGCTCCGGCCCCACTCCCGGGTAATCCAGCCCGGCAGAGATGGAGTGGGTCTCCAGGATCTGGCCGTCCTCATCCTGGAGGAGATAGGTGCGATTGCCGTGCAGGACGCCCGGCCTACCTGCGCACAGGGTCGCCGCGTGGCGACCACTATCCAGGCCGTGACCGCCCGCCTCCACACCGATCATGCGCACCCGGGGCTCGCCCAGGTAGGGATGGAACAGGCCGATGGCGTTGGAGCCGCCACCCACGCAAGCGATCAGGACATCGGGCTGGCGCCCGAACTGTTCCAGCATTTGGCTTTTGGCCTCCTGCCCGATGACCGTCTGGAAGTCCCGCACCATCATGGGATAGGGATGGGGGCCCGCCACGGTGCCGATGATGTAGAAGGTGTCGTCCACGTGGGTGACCCAGTCCCGCATGGCCTCGTTGAGGGCGTCCTTGAGGGTCTTGGAGCCGCTCTCCACCGGCACCACGGTAGCGCCCAGGAGCTTCATGCGAAACACGTTGGGCGCCTGGCGCTTCACGTCTTCCGAGCCCATGTACACCACGCACTCCATGCCGTAGCGGGCGGCCACGGTGGCGGTTGCTACCCCGTGCTGCCCGGCCCCCGTCTCGGCGATCACCCGGGGCTTGCCCATACGCCGCGCGAGCAGGGCTTGGCCCACGGTGTTGTTGATCTTGTGGGCGCCGGTATGGTTGAGGTCTTCGCGTTTCAGCAGGATCTGCGCCCCGCCCAGCTCCCGGGACCAGCGCCGGGCGTGATAGATCGGGCTGGGACGGCCCACGTAATGGCGCAGCTCGTCGGCCAGCTCCGCCTGAAACTCGGGATCGTGACGCAGCCGCTCGTACTGGGTCTTGAGCTCTTCCAGTGCCGCCATCAGCGTCTCGGCCACGAACACGCCGCCGTAAGGACCGAAATGGCCGGCCTTATCGGGCAAGTCGTACATCTGCATTCCGGACCCTTTCGATGAAGGCGGCGATCTTCGCCGCGTCCTTGATCCCCTTGTCCGCTTCCACGCCGCTCGAGACGTCCACGGCCCAGGGCCGCACCGCCTGGATCGCCTCGGCCACGTTCTCGGGCGTGAGCCCCCCGGACAGGATCACCGGGAGCGGCAACCCCTGGGGCACCAGGGACCAGTCGAAGCGCTCCCCCGTACCGCCCGGGACGCCGGGCCGGTAAGCGTCCAGCAGAAGCCCCCGAGCCTCGCGATAACGAATAAAATATTTTAGCAGATCGAGTTCCGGCCGGACCCGCGCCGCCTTGACGTAGGGAAGGCCGAAGCGGGCGCAGAACTCGGGGGGCTCGTCCCCATGGAACTGGAGAAGCTGCAGGGGCACAACGCCCAGCACCTCCCGCACCCAGGCCGGCTCCGGGTCCACGAACAGCCCCACGCAGGTCACGAACGGCGGCACCGCCCGGGCAATGGCGGCGGCCCGCTGGGGGTCGATGAAGCGCGGGCTTTGGTCGTAGAACACGAACCCGATCGCGTGGGCCCCCAGGCGGGCGGCGGACTGGGCGTCCTCGGCCCGGGTGATGCCGCAGATTTTGACCGCCGTCACCCGTCCTCCAGGGCCATCGCTGGAATCGATTCGAAAGGGAGCACGGCGTCTCGCGCCCAGCCCGCGGGCAGGTTCCAGCGCGGCTCGTAGCGCACGCCCGAGAAATACAGGCCATCGGCGGGAAACGTGGGCGCCCCAAGCGCCCGATCGCGGCCTTTCAGGACCTGGGCCAGCCACTCGGGAGGATAGGCGCCCTTGCCCACGTACACCAGGCAGCCCAGGATGTTCCTCACCATATGATGAAGGAATGCGTTGGCCCGGAAGTCGAAGACGAGAAGGGATCCCTCGCGCCGGATCGCCAGCTGCGAGAGGGTGCGCACCGGCGTGCGCGCCTGGCACTCCGACGAGCGGAAGGCGCTGAAATCGTGCTCTCCGACGAGGTGGCGGGCCGCTTCCCGCATGCGCTCCAGGTCCAGAGCTTGGTGAAACCAGCCCACCCGGCCGCTTGCCACCCCGGGGCGCACAGGGTGATTCAACAGCAGGTAGCGGTAGCTGCGCTCCCGGGCGCTGAAGCGGGCGTGGAAATCCTCTGCCACCGGCCGGGCCCACAACACCGCCACCGAGGCCGGCAAATGGGTGTTGGTGCCCCGCACCCAGGCGCTTTCCGGCCGCGCCGCTCGGGTGTCAAAATGCACCACCTGGGCCAGGGCATGGACGCCGGCGTCGGTGCGCCCCGCCGCCACCACCCGCACCGGATGGCCGGCGATGGCGCCCAGGGCCCGCTCCAGGGCGTCCTGCACCGAGCAGCCGTCCGCCTGGCTCTGCCAGCCGCAGAAACGGCTACCGTCGTATTCCAGCCCGAGGGCGATTCTCACGCGGCAAGCCACGCGGAAGCGGCGGCGAGCGTCGCCAGCAGGCAGGCGTCGCGCCAGGAAAACCGCTGGGCCGGCAGCACCACACGGCCAGGCCCGGGGGGAGCATCGGACCCGGCCGGCAGCCGGGCCAACTCGGCGAAGGGCCGGCGCCCCGCCTCCCCCGTCCCCTCGGCGTAATGCAGGGTGAGCCAGAGTCGCACCGCGACCCGGTCGGCCTTCGCCCCTACCCAGGACAGGGGCATGAGCAGGACATAGAGCCCGGCGAGCAGCGCCTCCCAGCTATAGCCGCCCAGCACCAGGGCCAGGAGAGCGAGCAACGCAGCGAGCCGCGCCGCCTGCGCTCCCCCCGCTATCCATCCCGCCGACTCGTGCCCGGGCACCAGAAAAGCGTAAGCGACGAGGAGCGCCAGCAGCAGCCAGCGGCTGCGCATCAGGAGCGCGAGGAACCGGCGGGGTTGCACGGCGAGGGCGAGACCGAAGACCAGGCCGCAGCCTGCTGCCAAGGCCGCGCCCTCCAGGCGCTGGAACAGAAGGGCGGCGCCGAGCCAGGCCGCCAAGGCGGTGGCGGGGTGGATCAGGAACACAGGGTAAGCGTGCAGCACGGGCCGGAAGCGAAGCGCAGGCAACGGAATCCATCATACCAGCGCCCGCGGACGGACGTTCGCGGGAGGGGGGCCGGATGGTGCCGCCGCCTCAGAGGGTTTCGAGGAGGGCCTGGGCGTCGCGCCGTTGCTGCTCGTCGCCTTCCCGCAAGACCTCCTGCAGGATCTCCCGGGCACCCTCCTTGTCGCCCATTTCCTTATAGGCCTTGGCCAGGTCGAACTTGGTGGCCACCTCCTGCCAGTGGGCGTCCTTCACCCCGCCGGGGGTCTCCTGCGCCGGCTCGCCCAGGTCCAGGCTGAAATCGAAATCCAGCTTGGTGGCGGTGGATTCCTGGGGCCCCGCCGGACGGTCCCCCGTGCGGCTCTGTTCCAGCCCGGAGAGATCGAAGCTGACGCTCAGGCTCTCGTCCACGTCCCGGGCGGCCTTCATCTCCCTCTGATGGCCGGCGGTCACGCCGGAGGTAATCTCGAAGTCCACCGTGCTGGTGTCGACCCCGGCCCTCTCGCCCTCGGCCGACGGCGCCGGTCTTTGCGGAGGCGTTTCCGCCTGGAGCTTGCCACCCAGGTCGAAATCGACGTCCATCCCCAAGCTTCGTTCCGTCGCCAGGGCCACCGTGCCCAGCCCCGCGCCGGAAGCGGCCGGAGCGGGCGTGCCCCCATAAAGGGGATTGGTCGGATCCAGGGCGAGGCCCATGGCCACGGCCTTTTCCCAGTGAGGGGTGCCTGGGGCGATGGCTTGCAGCCTGCGCGCCGTCTCCTCGAACTGGGCCTTGTCCTGGCGCATGCTGTAGACCTCCAGCAGCTTGAGGTACAGCTCAGGTCGCTTGGGCGTCTTGGCGAGGGCTTCCTTGAGCACCTCCTCGGCCTGGGCGTCGCGCCGGTAAGTGAGATAGACCTCCGCCTCCTGGAGGGGATCCACTTCGTCCAGGGTACCCGGCCCGGCCGCGGTGCTCTCCGCCGACAGGGGCGCCGTAGCTTCCTGGGAAGCCGCGGCGGCGGCCGGAGCCGAGTCGATTCCCGGCTCGGCGAACACCTCCTCGGGCGCGGCCCTCGCGGCCTGCCGCCTGCGGCTGGCGTATAGCCCCCAGCCCAGGAGCAGCACCACCACGCCACCCGCCCCGGCCAGATAAAAGGGCTCACCTAGGAGCGTCTCCATCAGGGACGGTTCCGCGGGAGGCGGCGGAGCGGGTTTCGGCGCCGCTTGCTGCCGGGGCTGCTCCGGCGCCGGGGCCGCTTGGGCCGGCGGCTGGGGCGCCGGCGCGGCGGGGGCGGTCTCGGGCTTCACTTGAGGCTGGGGCGCAGCGCCCGCCTGGGCGGCAGACTCCGGTTTCGCCTGGGGTGCGTCGGTTTTCCCTGCCTCGGAGGCCGTGGGCACGAGGGGTTGGCCCTTGAGCTCCAGGAGCTTTTGCATGTCCTGGATATTCTTCTCCAGGAGGGCCACCCGCTCCTGGGCCTCCTTGAGGGCCTTTTCCTTGGCGACGTTTTCCTCTTCCAGGGCGCGGATGCGCTCCTGCAGCGACTGGCCCGCAGGGGCGAGCTCCGCTTCCGCCTTGGAGAGTTTGAGCACTTCCTTGGGCGGCTCGGCTTGTCCCTTCTCTTCCACCGCCGCCGTCACCTGGCCCGCGGCGGCCTGCCCTTCGCCCGCGGGCGATTCCACGGTCGCCGCGGCGGCAGCGAGCTGATCCCGGTAGGCTTTCCAGCTCGCCACCTGGGCGCGGAACTCGGCCACCGCCTCCTTCTGATCGATGGCCATCGTCTCTTCCCGGTTGGGGACACGCAGGATGGGCCCGGCCTTAAGCCGGTTCATGTTGTTGTCCATGAAGGCGTCCGGGTTGGAGCGGAACAGGGCGACCAGCATCTGTTCCAGGGACGCCCCCGGGTGACGGGTGCGCTCGGCGATCTGGCTCAGAGTCTCGCCCCGTCGGACGGGCCCGTAGGTTCCCGGAGTGGGCTCGGCGGGTGCGGCCGCCACCACCGGGGCCGGTCCAGGAGAAGGTGCTGGCGCCGCCCGGGAAGGCGGTGCGGGCTGCGGCGGAGCTTCCTGCGGCCGGGCTTCCTTCACCTCGGGCACGGCCGGCTTGGGCGCTGCATAGGCAGGAGGATCCAGCAGGAAGGTGTACTCTCGCGTCACCGCTCCGGTGGTCCAGGTGAGCTCCACCAGGACGTTGAGGAAAGGATCGGTGATGGGCTGGGTGGAGGTGAGGACCACCACCGGCCGGCCGGCGCGGGTTTCGATCTTCGCCCGCACCGAGGCGAGCCCCGGCTGGTAATCGATGTTGGCCTGCTTATAGGCGGAAGGGGGCGCGATGCGCGCCTGGAGGGAGGCGAGCTCGTCACTCCGGACGGAGACGATCTCGATTTCCGCCTGCAAAGGATCGCCGAGGGCCGAGTGCACGGTGAGCTTGCCGAGCCCCGCGGCCAGCGCCACCACGGGCAGGCCCAGGGCACCCAGCAACAGCCCGAGTCTTGAAATCAGTTTCACCACGCCGCGTCTCCCTGGGGGCTTTCTGAAGTTCTAGTGTACATCAAATAGTTATGGATTCAAGTTAAATTGAACTCTCGCTTCCCACCCTCACTCGGGCGTTGCCTGAGGAGAATCTCGGCATCCAAGGCGGTGGTTGTCCCGTTGCCGCCCTTCGATGATCGAGCCCAGCTTTCAAGCCTGCTGGAGGATGCGCAGCATCCGCCTCAGGGGCTCGGCGGCACCCCACAGGAGCTGATCGCCGCAGGTGAAAGCGCCCAGGTACTCGCCCCCCATGTTGAGCTTGCGCAACCGCCCGACCGCAATGGCCAGGGTGCCGCTGACCGCCGCCGGGGTAAGTTCGCGGATGGAGTCCTCGCGCCGGTTGGGGACGACCTTCACCCAGTCGTTGGCCGAAGCGAGCATGTCCTCGACCTCGTCCAGGGGCGCGTCCTTTTTGAGCTTCACGGTGAGGGCCTGGCTGTGGCAGCGCATGGCGCCCACCCGCACGCAGATGCCGTCCACCGGCACGGGCTCGCCTTCACGCCCCAGGATCTTGTTGGTCTCCGCTTGCCCTTTCCATTCCTCCCGGCTCTGGCCGTTGCCCATCTCCCGGTCGATCCACGGAATCAGGCTTCCGGCCAGCGGTACCTGGAAATGCTCCGCGGGAAAATCCGGCCGGCGCAGGGTATGGGTCACCACCCGGTCGATCTCCAGGATGGAGGAGGCCGGGTCGTCGAGCAGCGGTTTCGCCGCCCCGGCGATGGTCTCCATCTGAACGAGCAGCTCCCGCATGTTCTGGGCGCCGGCGCCGGAGGCGGCCTGGTAAGTCATAGCCGTCATCCACTCCACCAGGCCGTTGCGGAACAGCCCGCCCATGGCCATTAGCATGAGGCTCACGGTGCAATTGCCGCCGATATAGTTCTTGACCCCCCGCGAGAGCGCGTCTTCGATCACCGGCATGTTCACCGGGTCCAGGATGATGACGCTGTCCTTGTCCATGCGAAGCGTCGAGGCGGCGTCGATCCAGTAACCATCCCAGCCGCCCGCGCGCAGCCTAGGATACACCTCGCCGGTATAGTCGCCTCCCTGGCAGGTGACGATCACGTCCATGGCCCGCAGGGCCTCAAGGTCCTTGGCGTCCTTGAGGGGCGGCACGTCCCGGCCGATGGCCGGCCCCTTGCCGCCCGCCTGGGAAGTGCTGAAGAACACCGGCTCGATGGCGTCGAAGTCGTTCTCTTCCCGCATGCGCTGCATGAGCACCGAGCCCACCATGCCGCGCCATCCTACGAAACCTACCCGAAGCATCCGTCTACCTCTCTCGATCCCGCTGCATCTTCCGACCAGCAAGCAACCATCGACCGAAGGCTCAGAGGGCCGCCACCACCGCGTCCCCCATGGCGGCAGTGCCCACCGGCGCCGCCCCCGGCTCCGCGATGTCGGCCGTGCGCACCCCCCGCGCCAGCACTTCCGCGACCGCCCGCTCCACCCGCACCGCCGCCGCTTCCATCCCCAGACTGTAGCGCAGCAGCATCGCCAGGGACAGGATGCTGGCCAGGGGGTTGGCGATGTCCCGGCCGGCGATGTCGGGCGCCGAGCCGTGGATGGGCTCGTACAAGCCCTTGTTGCGGGCATCCAGGGAGGCCGAGGGGAGCATGCCGATCGAGCCCGTGAGCATGGAGGCCTCGTCGGAGAGGATGTCCCCGAACATGTTGCCGGTGAGGATCACGTCGAACTGCCGGGGATCGCGTACGAGCTGCATGGCGGCGTTGTCCACGTACATATGGCTCAGTTCCACGTCCGGATACTCCCGCGAGATCTCGCTCACCACTTCCCGCCACAGCCGGCTAGTCTCCAGCACGTTGGCCTTGTCTACCGAGCACACCCGCCTCCCCCGCCGCCGCGCCGCCTGGAAAGCCACGTGGGCGATACGCCGGATTTCCCCCTCGCGGTAGACCATGGTGTCGAAGCCTTCCCGCTCGCCGGCGGCGTTGACCCGGATGCCCTTGGGCTCGCCGAAATAGATGTCGCCGGTGAGCTCCCGCACGATCAGGAGGTCGAGACCCGCCACCCGCTCGGGCTTGAGGGCGGAGGCGACGGCCAGCTCCCGGTACACCCGCGCCGGGCGCAGGTTGGCGAAGAGCTCCAGCGCCTTGCGGATCCGCAGCAGCCCCTGCTCGGGACGCTTTTCCCGGGGAAGCCCGTCGTACTTGGGCGCGCCCACGGCGCCCAGCAGAATGGCGTCCGCCGTCCGGGCGAGCTCCAGGGTGGACGCGGGCAACGGGTTCCCCTCTGCGTCCACGCCGGCCCCGCCGATGGGCGCCTCGGCCCACTCCAGAGGGAGCCCGTCGCGGCGCAGCCGCTCCAGCACCTTCACCGCCTGGGCCGTGATTTCCGGGCCGATCCCGTCTCCCGGGAGGATGGCGATCTTCATTCAGCCGTAAATGCTCAACCGAACAGCCATGGCGCCTCGGCCCGCCGCTTGGCCTCGTAGGCCTTGATCTTGTCCACGTGCCGCAGGGTGAGCCCGATGTCGTCCAGGCCGTTGAGCAGGCAGTACTTGCGAAACGGGTCGATGTCGAAGCGGAACGTCTCCCCGCCCGGCGTCGTCACGCTCTGGGCTTCCAGATCGATCAGCAGCCGGTAGCCCTCGGTGGCCTCCACCTCCTGGAACAGCCGGTCCACCACGGGGGCATCCAGCACCACGGGCAGCAGCCCGTTCTTGAAGCAGTTGTTGTAGAAAATGTCGGCGAAACTCGGGGCGATGAGGGCCCGGAAGCCGTAATCGAGCAGCGCCCAGGGCGCGTGCTCCCGGGAGGAGCCGCAGCCGAAGTTCTCCCGCGCGAGCAGGATGCTCGCTCCCCGGTAGCGGGGCTGGTTGAGCACAAAGTCCGGGTTCAAACGCCGCCCGGAGGCGTCCGCTCCCGGCTCGCCCGGGTCCAGGTAGCGCCAGGCGTCGAACAGATTCGGGCCGAAACCGCTGCGCTTGATCGACTTCAGGAACTGCTTCGGGATGATGGCGTCGGTGTCCACGTTGGCGCGGTTGAGCGGCGCCACCAATCCTTCGAGACGGATGAACTTTTCCATGCTCACTTGACCGACTTCTGGATCGCCTCGCCGCCCTTCTCGATGTCCTTGCCGAGGCCCTGGATGGTGTTGCAGGCGGCGAGCCCTGCAACGAGCAGTACGGCCATGATGGAAATCACGAGTCTGCGTATCATGATCGAGCTTCCTCCGTTAGGAAGAAAGAAGTTCCCGCACGTCAATGAAATGCCCGGCGATGGCCGCCGCCGCCGCCATCTCCGGGCTCACCAGGTGGGTGCGCCCGCCGGCGCCCTGGCGCCCTTCGAAGTTGCGGTTGGAGGTAGAGGCGCAGCGCTCCCCGGGCGCCAGCCGGTCGTCGTTCATGGCGAGGCACATGGAGCAGCCCGGCTCCCGCCACTCGAAGCCGGCCTCCAGGAACACCCGGTGCAGGCCTTCTTCCTCCGCCTGGCGCTTCACAGTGCCCGAGCCGGGCACGACCAGGGCCTGCTTGATGTTGGAAGCGATGCGGCGCCTTCGCACCACCTTGGCCGCCGCCCGCAGGTCTTCCAGGCGCGAATTGGTACAGGAGCCGATGAACACCTTGTCCAGCCGGATGCTGCGGATCGGGGTGCCCGGCTCGAGCCCCATGTACTTAAGCGCCCGCTCGTAGCTTTCCCGCCGGGTAGGGTTCGGCTCCCGGGCGGGATCGGGCACTTCCCCGTCCACCGGTGCCACCATCTCCGGCGAGGTGCCCCAGGTCACCTGGGGTCGAATCCGGGCCGCATCCAGGCGCACCACTTTGTCGAAGCGGGCGTCCGGGTCGCTTTTCAATTCCCGCCAGGCGGCCACCGCCCGCTCCCACAGCTCACCCTTGGGCGCCAGCGGCCGACCCTTCAAGTATTCGATGGTCTTCTCGTCCGCCGCCACCAACCCGGCGCGGGCGCCCGCCTCGATGGACATGTTGCAGATGGTCATCCGCCCCTCCATGCCGAGGGCGCGGATGACGCTCCCCGCGTATTCGATCACGTAGCCGGTAGCGCCCGCCGTGCCGATGGCGCCGATGATGGCGAGGATCACGTCCTTGGCGGTGACCCCGGGGCCCAGGGTCCCGTCCACCACGATCTGCATTGCCTTGGCCTTCTTGGTCAACAGACACTGGGTGGCGAGCACGTGCTCCACCTCCGAAGTACCGATGCCGAAGGCGAGACAGGCGAACGCCCCATGGGTGCTGGTGTGGGAGTCGCCGCACACCACGGTCATGCCGGGCAGCGTCGCCCCCTGCTCCGGGCCCACCACGTGCACGATCCCCTGGCGCCGATCCCGGAACGGGAAATAGGCCTTGGCGCCGAACGCCTTGATGTTGGCGTCCAGCGTCTCCACCTGCAGCCGGGAGACGGGGTCGCGGATTCCCTGGTCCCAATTGCGAGTAGGGGTGTTGTGGTCCGCAGTGGCGATGACGGAGTCCGGCCGCCAGACCCGGCGCCCGGCGAGCTTCAGCCCTTCGAACGCCTGGGGACTCGTCACCTCGTGCACCAGGTGCCGGTCGATGTAAAGGAGCGTGGTGCCGTCGGCTTCCTCGTGCACCACGTGGCTCTCCCAGAGCTTGTCGTAAAGGGTCTTTCCGCTCATGACTTCAGGCGTCAAGGAAAGATAAGAATTATGCCACAAAGCCCTGGCCCGCCCCAGGAGGCGCCCTCCAAGGGCGCGCTACCGATCGGCGGGAAAGCGCCGGGCGATGAGCAGTCCCCCCAGCGCCGCGGTGGCGGCACTGGCCATGAAAGTGAAGCCCGGGCCCGCCGCCTCCCACAGGTAGCCGCTCAAGAGGCTGCCAAGGCTGCCGCCCGCACCGAAACTAACGCTGCTGTAGAGGGCCTGGCCCTTGGCCGGGTGGCTTCCCTGGAACAGGCGGTGGAACGCCGCCACCGCCGCGGCGTGATAGGCGCCGAAAGTGGCCGCGTGCAGGGACTGGGCGAGCAGCATCAGGGGCGGCACGGTGGGAAAGGCGGCCACTAGCGCGAAGCGCAGCACGGCGCAGCCGAAGCTCACAAGCAGGATAGCGCGGCCGCTGTAGCGGGCGGCCACCCGCGGCATGAGGAAGAACACCCCGATCTCGCAGATCACGCCCAAGGCCCACAGCCACCCCACCTGGCCCTTGGTGTAGCCCACGTCCACCAAGTAGATGGAAAAGAAAACGTAGTACGGTCCATGGGCCGCAGCCATGAGGAAACAGGCAGCGAGGAGCGCGCCCACCTCGGGGCGCCGCACGATCCGCCACAGGGGCATCACCTCTTCCGGCGCGCGGCGCACGGGGGCGTCCGGTACCCGGGCCGCCGAAGCCGCCACCGCCAGCTTGAGGGCGAGCAGAACCCAGAGCAACCAGAAGATGGGAGCGCCATCCAGCAGGTGGCCGATCCCCACCACCGCCAGGATGAAACCGAGGGAGCCCCACCAGCGGATGCGCCCGTAGCGGGCGGCGTGGGGGCCCAGGTGGGACAGGGTGATCGCTTCCACCAGGGGCAGCGACGCGCTCCAGAAAAAGCTCATGACCGCCATCACCAGCCACATCCAGGCGAAACCCGCGCCGAAGAAAACGCCCGCGTAGCTCAGGAGGGCGGCGAGGGCCGCCAGGCGCAGGATCTCCACTCGACGGCCGGTGGCGTCGGCAAGCCAGCCCCACGCCGCGGGAGCGAGCATGCGCATTACCTGGGGCAGGGCCATGAGCAGCCCGATCTCGGCCGCCACGTACCCGAGGGAGCGCAGGTACAGGCTCCAGTAGGGCGCGAACGCGCCCACGAAGGCAAAGTAGAAAAAGTAGAAGCCGGCGAGGGGCCCGTAGGGAAAGGAGCGGTCAGACATCGGGGCAGGCGAGGGGGTCCCGCGGGGGGCGAAGGCCCGGGAGGAGGAAAAGCGCCTCACGGGGGGAAAGCGAGCCAAGCGCCTCGCCTTCCGGACCGGTTAGCCGGTGCGCCGGGGCGGGGCCGGCGGCTCACGCCTCGTCGGGTTCCGGATCCTCCCGGTGCTCTAGCGCCGGTTCCCGCGGGGGCGCCGCGGCGGCCCGGCCGGGCACGGGGGGCGTGGCGCAGCGCACGTCCGCGTTCTGCGCCCGGTGGCGCAGGGCGTGGTCGATGAGCACCAGGGCCAGCATCGCCTCGGCGATGGGCGTGGCGCGGATGCCCACGCAGGGATCGTGGCGGCCGGTGGTCTCGACGATCACCGGCCTGCCTTCCTTGTCGATGGAGCGCCGCGGCAGCCGGATACTGGAAGTGGGCTTGATGCCGATGGAGACCAGGATGTCCTGGCCGGTGGAAATCCCCCCCAATATGCCTCCGGCATTATTGCTGAGGAAGCCTTCGGGGGTGATCTCGTCGGAGTGCTCGGTGCCCTTCTGCTCCACCGCGGAAAAGCCCGCCCCGATCTCCACCGCCTTGACCGCGTTGATGCTCATCATGGCGTGGGCAATGGCGGCGTCCAGCCGGTCGTACACCGGCTCGCCCCAGCCCACCGGAACGCCCTCGGCCACCACATTGATCCGTGCTCCCACCGAGTCGCCCGACTTGCGCAACCGGTCCATGAACGCTTCCAGCTCGGGCACCATATCCGGATCCGCGGCGAAGAACGGGTTCTCGTTGACCCCGTCCCAGGACCTGAACGGCACCCGGATAGGGCCGAGCTGGGCCAGGTAACCCCGGATGAGAACGCCATAACGGCGACCCAGCCACTTCTTGGCGATGGCGCCAGCCGCGACTCGCACCGCCGTTTCCCGGGCCGAGGCCCGGCCGCCCCCGCGGTAGTCCCGGATGCCGTACTTCTGCCAGTAAGTGTAGTCGGCGTGCCCGGGGCGAAACACGTCCATGATCTTGCTGTAGTCCCGGCTGCGGGCGTCCACGTTGCGGATCAGGAGCCCGATGGGCGTGCCCGTGGTCCGCCCCTCGAACACGCCGGAGAGGATCTCCACCGTGTCCGGTTCCCGCCGCTGGGTGACGTGGCGGGAGGTGCCGGGACGGCGGCGATCCAGCTCTGCCTGGATATCCGCCTCGGAGAGCTCGAGGCCGGGTGGGCAGCCGTCCACCACGCCGCCGATGGCCGGGCCGTGGGATTCGCCGAAAGAGGTGACGCGGAAGAGCTTGCCGAAGGTGTTGCCAGACATCGAAAGGCTCGCAAAAACAAGGGCGCAAGTTTAACATAGGTCTGGACCGCGGCTTGTCCCGAACGCGGAGACGCGCAAGGCCGCGGCGGCCCAAACCGGATAGAACCGCCCCCCCCGAGACACCCGGCAAACGGTTGGCGCCAGATCGACGATCCAAGGGAGGATGCCGTGAAAATCCTGCTGGTAGATGACTCGCGCACGGCGCGGGCCGCCCTCACCCGGATGCTCGCCGCCATGGGGCATGCCGTAACGGAAGCTTCGGATGGAGCGCAGGCGCTCGAATGCCTGCGGCGGGAGCCGGTGGACCTGGTCCTGCTGGACGTGCAGATGCCCCGCCTGGACGGATTCGCCGCGGTGCGGGAGATGCGCGAGATCCAGGGCAACCGCTGGGTACCCATCATCTTTTTGAGCGCCCGGGAAACGGACGCGGACCTGGAGAAAGGCATCCTGGCCGGGGGCGACGACTACCTGGCGAAGCCGGTGAGCCCAGTGGTGCTGGGAGCCAAGATTCGGGCGCTCCAGCGCATCCACGACATGCAGCGCCAGACGGTCGAACTGAGCGAGCGTCTCGCCGCCGCCAATCGGGAGCTCGCCCAGCTCGCCCGCCAGGACGGGCTTACCGGCCTAGCCAACCGCCACCACTTCGACCAACGGCTGGCGGAGGAAATCGCCCGGGCGCGGCGCCACCGCAGTCCCTTGGGCTTGGTGCTGGGAGACGTGGACGATTTCAAGGCCTACAACGACCACTACGGCCACCAGGCGGGGGATGCCTGCCTACAGCGCATCGCCGCGGCCCTTTCGAGCGTCTGCCGGCGGGCCACCGATCTGGTGGCCCGCTACGGTGGCGAGGAGTTCGCCCTGGTGCTGCCGGACACCGACATGACCGGCGTCGAGAAGGTGGGCAACGCGGCGCGGGAGCAGGTGGAGGCCCTGGCCATTGCCCATGCTCGCTCCCGCGTTTCTCCCGTAGTCACCATGAGCCTAGGCGCCACCGCCCTCGTTCCCGACGGGTCCACCACCCCCACCCTGCTGATCCGCCGGGCCGACCAGGCCCTCTACCGGGCCAAGCTCCAAGGACGCAACCGTTGCGCCACCTGGGCGGGCGGCTGGGACGGCGCCGGTGGACCGGGCACGGAGGACCACGCCCCCAGTCCGGGATTAGAAGCGCACCCGTGAGCGAGCACTTCCGGGGAGAGTTTGCCGCCCCGAGGTTCCCCTCCCAGCGGTCAAGGCTAGCGCTCCGAGTGGCCCAGGTCTTTGCCGGGAGCCACCCGATCCCGCAGCCGCTGCTTGAGCTCCTTCGCTTCCGGAAAACGGCCTTCGTCCTTGCGGGACCATAGCAGCTCTCCGTCCACGCGCACTTCGAAAATGCCCCCGCTTCCGGGGATCAGGGCCACCTCGCCCAATTCCGACTCGAAGGTGGTAAGAAGCTCCTGGGCAAGCCACGCCGCTCGCAGGAGCCAGCGGCACTGGGTGCAGTAGCGGATTTCAACCCGAGGTTTTGCCTTCATCACGGCAAGCCTGCGACGTCCGTGGATTCCCGGGCCGGCCCTGGCCCGACCGAATTATAATGGCGCCTGGGGCGGGGCTTGCACTAGCCTCGGTACCCCCGAAGCCTGTTTTATCGAGCCGACGCCTATGCGCCAATACCTCGACCTGATGCGGCACGTCCTGGAGCACGGAGTGCGCAAGCCGGACCGCACCGGTACCGGCACCCTGTCCATCTTCGGCCACCAGATGCGTTTCGACCTGAGCCGGGGCTTCCCCCTGGTCACCACCAAAAGGGTTCACTTGAAGTCGGTGATCCACGAGCTGCTGTGGTTCCTCAAGGGAGACACCAACGTCCGCTACCTTCAGGAGCGGGGGGTGACCATCTGGGACGAATGGGCGGACGAGAACGGCGACTTGGGCCCCATCTACGGCTACCAGTGGCGCTCCTGGCCGGCCCCCGACGGCCGGCACATCGATCAGGTGAGCCGGGTGGTGAGAGAAATCAAGGAAAACCCCCACTCGCGCCGGCTCATCGTCTCCGCCTGGAACGTGGCGGAGCTGGACAAGATGGCCCTCACCCCGTGCCACGCCCTGTTCCAGTTCTACGTGGCCGAAGGCCGCCTTTCCTGCCAGCTTTACCAGAGAAGCTGCGACGTGTTTCTGGGGCTGCCGTTCAACATCGCCAGCTATTCCCTCCTCACCCACATGGTGGCCCAGCAGTGCGACCTGGCGGTGGGGGAATTCGTCTGGACCGGAGGCGACGTGCACCTCTACCTCAACCACCTGGAGCAGGCGCGCACCCAGCTCGCCCGGGAGCCCTATCCCCTGCCGCGGCTGCGGATCCTGCGCAAGCCGCCGTCCATCTTCGATTACGCCTTCGAGGACTTCGAGTTCGTGAACTACCGCCACCATCCGGCCATCCCGGCGCCCATCGCCGTATGACGGGCCCCCGCATCGCCCTGGTGGTCGCCATGGCCCGCAACGGGGTCATCGGCGCCGGCAACGCCCTGCCCTGGCGCCTGCCGGAGGACCTCAAGCATTTCAAGGCCCTCACCATGGGCCACTGCGTGGTGATGGGGCGCAAGACCTTCGACTCCATCGGCAAGCTCTTGCCCGGGCGGCAGAACGTGATCGTCACGCGCCGGGCGGATTACGCGGTTTCCGGCGCCCGGGTGGTCCATTCGGTGGAAGAGGCGCTCGAAGCCTGCGAGCGCCAGGACGAGATCTTCGTGATCGGCGGCGCCGAGCTGTTCCGGGACCTCATCGACCGGGCCGACCGGATGTACGTCACCGAGCTCATGCAGGACTTCGAGGGGGACGTGTACTTTCCCGCGTACGACCGCAGCGCCTGGCGGGAGGTGAGCCGCGAGCGGCGCCGGGCCGGGGACCTGGAATACCATTTCGTGGTGTACGAGCGAGCGCGCTGATCGCGCCCTCGCTCACAGCACGATGACTTCCGGCAGGGGAAAGCCGTTGAACGTGCTGGCGTAGGCGGTGGTGTAGGCGCCCGCGTTGGGGATGTAGATGAAATCCCCCTCCTGCATGTCTTCGGGGAGCATCTCCTCCTGCAGGACGATATCCACCGAATCGCAGGTGGGACCCGCCACGCACCACGGCACCATCGGGCCGGTGCGGTCGGTGAGGATCTGGTAGCGCAGGCCCTCGGAGGTCTCGATCATCCCGCCGAACAGGCCCGCGTCCCAGTACATCCAGCGGCGGCCGGCGCGGGTGGCGGTGCCCACCACCCGGCAGACGAAATACGCGGCGTCGGACACCAGGTAGCGTCCGGGCTCGGCCACCACTTCCACGTCCGCCGGGAACGCTTCGAGCGCCTCGTTGACTACCTCGCCGATCACCTCGATGGAAGGAATGGGCTTGACGTAGCGCACCGGGAAGCCGCCGCCGATGTTGAGCATGCGCGGCCGCATGCCGACCGCGAGGAGCTGGTCGAACACCGCCCGGGAGCGCTCGATGGCCACGCGCCAGTTCTGCGGGTTGCGGCACTGGGAGCCCACGTGGAAGGTGACCCCCGCCACGTCGGCTTTGAGCCGGGCGGCTGCGGCCACGATCTCGGGCACGTCCACCAGGTGGGCGCCGAACTTGCCGGCGAGGGGCCAGTCGGCCCCGATGTTGGGGGTGTCGATGCGCAAATAGAGCTTGGCGTCCGGCTTGATGGCCACCACCTTGGCCACTTCCTCCGCGCTGTCCACCACGAACCACTCCACGCCCTTGCCCGCCGCGTACTCGATGTAGGCGCGGGACTTCATGGGATTGCTATAGAGCACTTCCCGCGCCGCCACCCCGAGGCCAAGCAGGAGGTCGAGCTCGGCGACCGAGGCGATCTCGAACCCGGTCCCCTCGTCCTTGAGCACCTGGACTACCCGCGGGTCCGGGTTGGCCTTGACCGCGTAGTAGGGCTTCACCCGCGGCATCGCCTGGGCGAAACGGCGGGTCTTGAGCCGAATGATCTCGGGATCGATCAGGAGGAACGGCTTTTCGTAGCCGCGCTCCAGGGCTTTCTTGATGTGCCGGAAGTCGAGGCTGACTTCCGGGTGGGTGTCGAAGATGGATTCGCTGGCTTGGACGGCGGCGCGGGGCATCAATGTCTCCTCAAGGCACCTAGGTTACCGGCGTATGGATATTTACCAGGTCGACGGTGAGGGGAACGCTCCTCTTGCCTGTCATGCTGACCTCCTTGGCGCGCTTGAATTTTCAAGGGCTTGGATCCAAAAAATGCGCATTATAAAAAGCGGGGCCGCGGAATCAAGTGTAATTTGCGCCAGCAGGCCTGCGTCTAAAAAAAAGGCGCCATCTCAATCCGTTAGCTGCCGGAATCGACCGAACGTCCTCTACTCAGATCTTGGGCGGCGTGACGCCTTTCTGCCCCTGGTATTTGCCGCCCCGGTCCTTGTAGGAGATGTCGCACTCCTCGGCCGCCTCGAAGAACACCACCTGGGCGACCCCTTCGTTGGCGTAGATCTTGGCCGGCAGCGGCGTGGTGTTGGAAAACTCCAGCGTCACGTAACCCTCCCATTCCGGCTCGAACGGAGTCACGTTGACGATGATGCCGCAGCGGGCGTACGTCGACTTGCCGAGGCAAATGGTAAGCACGTTGCGCGGGATGCGGAAGTATTCCACCGTGCGCGCCAGGGCGAAGGAGTTGGGCGGAATGATGCACACCTCGCCCTTGAAATCGACGAAGGACTTGGAATCGAAGTTCTTTGGGTCGACGATGGTGGTGTTGATGTTGGTGAAGATCTTGAATTCGTCCGAGCAGCGGATGTCGTAGCCGTAGCTGGAGGTACCGTAGGAGACCACCTTGCGCCCGTCCACTTCCTTGATCTGGTTGGGCTCGAACGGCTCGATCATGCCGTGTTCGAGCGCCATGCGGCGGATCCACTTGTCGGACTTGATGCTCATGGGCTGCCCTCAACCACAGAGGCAAGAGTCACAAGGCAAAAAGAAATTTTCAACGCGAAGGGCGCAAAGGGAGCGAAAGAAAAAAGGGAACCTCTAAAAATTCGTTTTTCTGCCCCACATTCTTCCGCACAACACGCGCTGGCGGAGAGAGCCGTTCGTGGTCAAACCGCCGTCGTTGGTCGGCGGTTCGGTTTTCAACCGTTCAAATACGCTTTTCATTCTTGGCCCCGTTGGTCAGGCGCACCGCGGGCACAGTTGCACGAGCCGGCTCATGTTGTAAGCGAGGTTGGCCAGCGCGATACGCGTGCGAACGCGCGCCAGCCCGATCCCGCGGACGATAGTTTGACGCATGGCCTTCACCTGATGTCCGAAGACGTGCTCCACGCGGGCCCGGATACGCGAACGCGCGCGGTTTTCCCGTTGCTCGCGCCGGTTCAAAGGCCGATCCTTCCACGCGCGGTGGTGCACGCGGCTTGCAAAATGCTTGCGTTTGAGCAGCCGCTCATGCTCTTTCGAACGGTAGGCCGAATCGGCGTAGGCGATGCGATCGCGGTTGCGGCCATCGAGCAGGCCCGCGAAGCATTGCGAATCGTGCACGGCGGCATCGGTCACTTCGAAGCGCCGGATGAACTTGTGTTTCACGTCGATCGCGATGTGGTTCTTGTAACCGTAGTAGTTCTTGCCGTGCTTCTGCGTCCAGCGCGCCTCGATATCCTTCTGCGCGCGCCTGGCAGGCTGCCGCTCCCATTCGGCGGGCATCGCGCCGTCCTTGATCGTCGCGTTCTCGGCGCGCGTGTTGCGCTGCCTGGGCACCTCGACGATGCGGGCATCGATCACCGTGCCGCAGCGGGCCTCGAAGCCTCGGGTTTCCA